>NZ_JBHXAY010000119.1:0-20027 GCF_042728775.1 Nocardia sp. NPDC060259 | reverse complement strand
GGACCGGATCATCTCGATCCGGTCCCGGGCCATTTTCCGTAAGATACGCTGGGGCGCAGTCGATGCGGGCGGGGCCGCGGCGACGATCCCTGCCGCTTCGAAGGGGAAGTGTCCAGTTCCGTGACCGCACACAATGACCCGGTCGACGAGCGCGCAGCCTGGTTCGACGTTCATAGCCCGGGGTTGTCTCGCAACTCCGTGCTGCAGGCGTGGGTGCAGACCTCTCCTCTATCTCCCGCGTGCCCGAATCGGGTGCAGCAGCGCGAAGTTCACGGATGGTCGACGGCGCTGGGGCAACGCGATTGGGTGAGGGCTGGGTTCAGCGCGACGGTCTGTGCCATAGCCGTCGACGAGTACCTGAGTAACGCCGAACCCTCAACATGGCAGCAGTACGCGGCGCTCGTCGAGGAGTTGGTTTCGCCGCTGGCACACCGCAGTTGCTCCTACCGCCAGGTTTTCGCCAGAATTCGCGTGGCGGGCATCCCGCGTGGCCTGTACAACGAGAAGCACAAGCAGTTCGCAGACCGCCTTCCCCCTGCGGCCCGTCATGCGCTCGTCGGTGCAGGGATCCTGACCGACCGCACGGTTACGAACCGGTACCTGAGAACCGGCTACCAGCTAGACGACGCTGCTGGCGATGACCCCTGCCCCGAAATCGCCGCACCGTATCGGGCAGTGGTGCACGCTTACATCACCAAGCTGCGATGGCTTGCCGATCTCGCCGCCGACAATGCCGATGACGACCATGCTTCACGATGGCATGCTCACGCCGACCGGCTCGCCGACCGGGTAGGACAGCCACCCCGGGAAGGTCACGACAAGGATCATCGCGAGACTGCCCGCGCGATCGTAATGGCCGAGGCGACTCGCGACGTTGCCCGTCACTGGGGCGATGGAGCTTTGCCACCGACAAGGCACGCTGCCGACGGCACTCTCCAACCGGTGGAAGATGAACTCGGCCTGAGCAATGGAGCGTTTCTGTTCGACGCTCCACTGGCTTACGAGAAAGCCATCACCACCGTCGCCAACAAGCTCGCCAAAGGGCACCTGGCACTCACCGACAGTCATGTCGTCACCGCGATCTACAAGGCGAGTTTCAAGTACGCCAGCAAGGACCGTCAACGTCGCAGCCGCGACTCGACCACCCCATTGTCTCTGGAATCGCTGCGGGAGTCGGGTATGGAACCAGCCGCGGGCCCGGACGGCCCCCAGTCTTCCCCTGCGATGCAGCGGTGCATCGAGCGCGTGCGCGGCTACCGCTCTCAAGCACCGGATGACGCCACCGATTCCTGGGAGAAGACGACGTTGCTGGCGATCCTGCGCGATGGCGGACCGTCCGCAGGGATCGTCGAGGAAATCGAAGCTCGGTGGCGCGAAGATATCGATGCGCACGGTGGTGCGGTGGTGCCTTACGCGCTCTCACGCACGCCGGATACCGCAGTGGCCGCAATAATGATGATGCTCAAGATTGCGTGCGGCGAACCCGAGCTGTGGGAGGACCGATGACCGCCTCAGTGGAAGTGATCGCGGGAATTCTGGCGCGCAGCAACGATCGCATAGAGTGGGTCGCTGCCCGCAGCGCCGCTGTCGTACCGGTAGAAATACACACCCGCGGCGCGGGTGCGGTCGTTGTCGACGCTGCGCTCACCCACTGTCCCCTGGCTTGGTCCATTCCGGCTACCGGCCCCGACCAACTGCTGGATGACGCCGTTGGGATGCCCGGCTTCACCTCTTCGGTGCGAGCCGCCGCCGGCGACCACGCACTGGACTGGGACACCCCAGTGCTGGCGGCGGCGTGGGCGCACCTTGCGGAGGTGATCGCGGTACGCCGGTGGCTGCCGCGGCCGATGAACGAAGCGATCCTCGAGCTCGAACAGGCGCTTGCCGCCACTCAGGCAGGCGATTGCGACGCGCTCACCCGCCTGCTGCCGATGGCCGACACCACCCTCGACGACCTCGTCGACTACTGCCGATCCGACAACCGACCCTCTGCGGTGACCGAGCGCGTCGTCGAACTGCTCAAGGCCACGAGCACACCGGAGCGGCCCTCGCCGTACCTCGCTGCGATTGCGTCGTTGACCATCGGCAACGCAGTCGCCGACGAAGCGCTGATTCGTGCGCTGGCTCAGTGGGGCGGCTACGACGCCGATCATCAACGCTCGAACATCGCACTGCACGCAGGCGAGACCCGGACGACGTCAACGGACAGCGATGCCGACCTGCTCGGTTACGCCCCCATCGACCCTATCCTGGTTCCTGCCCGCGTGTTCGAATGGCGCGGAGCCGACGTGCCCGAGTTGCGCCTCGCTCGCACCAGCGACCCCGACCGGGTCACCCTCACAGCTCGGCTGGCCGCCCATTGTGACCCCTTCAGCGAGGAAGCCGAGAACTTGCTGGCTTTCGCCACCGATGCGCACTCGGGCCACCTGATCAGTGTCTCCCCGATGACGGTGATGAACGACCTCAGCACACTCACCGCTGCCATGTCGTGTCAAGGACATCCCCCGGCCAGCCTGCGGTTCGGCGTCACCAGCGCCGATACCCTCGTGGACACCACTCGAACCGACCTGACTGGGCGGACCCTGGTCAGAGCGGATCGCCTGATGCTGCAAGCATGGGCAGCGGTTCGCCACGCCGCGACAATCCTGCAATTGGCGGCACCCGACCCTGTTGCTTTGGCGACCGCCGAATATGCCGCCACGGCACTTCGTCAACAAGCCCGTTCTGATGCCAGCGCCGCCAACCACGCCTTGCGAGTGCTGGCCCGCGACATGGATCACGCAGACCCGCGTTTGGTGCACCTCGATGCACGCAGCGCCGCGATCCGTGAGTTCGTCAACCGCAAACTCACCGCACCGGTCTCCAGCGTGGATGCACTGACTCTCGCAGAGCTGCTCCCGCCGCAACCGGCGGACACGCTGTAGAAGCCGAGACAGCATGAGCACACCGTGCACCGTCGATCTGCTGATCCGCTATGTCGACGCTGGTGAGACCTATGTTGCGTGGCGGTGGCTCGATACTCCGACCATTCCCTACGCCGACGTGGTCAGCCCTGAGCACTCGGCCGCGGTCCTGGCCCGGCTCGACCGCAGTTTGCCCACCGCAGTCGACGGCGAAACCGAGGAGCAAACACTGCAACGCACACTCGTGGCCGGTGAGCTCGTCAACCTCGACCAGGAGCAGCGACTGTGCCGACAACTGGCGCAGACAGTGCTGCCGGTCGGATTGCGAAGTCAACTGCGCCGACGAATCCGGGATGGCGAGACTATCCGGATCCGGGTCACCCCCAGCCCGCGGCTGTCACGGGTGCCGTGGGAATTGCTCGCCGAGGACGAGTACCGCCTCATCGAACACGCGATCATCCAGTACGACCCACCCTCGACCTTGTACGCCCACCGGGGTCGTAACCCGCTCGACTGGCCCGATGTCTCCGAGCTGCCCGCGTTGCACATCGTCGACCCGCAGCTGGCGGCCTCCACAGCCGGTCTCCACCAGCTTCTGACAGTGGCCGGAACCGCAGCATTCGAGAAACATCTCGGAGCCTACCCTGACGACAAGATCATCGGTGTCGATGAGTTCAGCGGCCCGTGTGTGCGCCCGACGATCGACCGTCGGCAGCTGGCCGAACTGCTCGACACCACGGGACTGGCGAGATTGTTCTATTTCGGCCACGTCACCGCCAATCCCGGCAACCCGGGGTCGGCGGCCATCCATCTCAGCGACACCATGTCCACCAGTTGGGGATGGGCCGCACCGATGGGCGATGGCGATCGAATCGAACCTGACAGCCAACATCGGCCCTTCTCCGCACGAGATATGTTGCTGGGCACCGCAGGTGCCCCCGAACACGGCCTGGCGCAATGGCGGCACCAGCAGGGCCGCGCCGGATACGAGATCTGGAAGATGCCCAACCGGGTCGCCGTCATCGCCTGCGAGGGCGGGGCAGACTACCGAGCCATTGAACCCTTCGGGCTGGTCATGGCGATGCTCAATGCCGGTGCCGAAACCGTCACCACCACACGATGGGCGCTCCCGACCGATCACGCCTTCCATCGTGCCCACCCCGGCTTGAACCGCACCACAGTGCTGCCCACCACAGATCTGGCACTTGTAGTGGATCTCGCCCACAACGATCCTGACCCGATCGCGCGTCTGCGCGCATGGCAACTGCAATGCTTGACCCGATGGAAAGCCAGCGGAGATATTGCGGTAGCCCCGGTGGTGTGGGCATCGCTGATGACCACCCACGCACCCAACCGCACCACGTCACCTGCGGCTGCGACACCTGAGGCCCTGATCTGATCGCATACCGAAAGCACAGCATTCATGGGATCGACTGACTGGGAATCCACCGCCTCGGCACTAATCGCCACCGCGATCGACCATTACGGGCACGGTCGATTCGCTGATGGAGACAGCGTGTTCGACGAGGCGCGATCATTGACCGCAGACCAGGAGGACCTTTTCAGGCTTGCCGAACTCGACCTGCGCCGCGCCACCGCATTGTACGAGGCCGGGCGCTACGACGGCAGTGAGGAATTCGCGAGTGCCGCCGAGGCCGCCTATGAGCAGCACAGTGCTCATACCGAGGCTGCCGGTTGTGCCTTGCTGGCGGGGACCGCAGCGCTTGCCCGCGGCCACGGTGCCAGCGCTCAGGCCCACTGCCTACGAGCCCGCGAGATATTTCATTCACTCGAGATGGCCGACCGGGTCGCCGAGACCGATGCCGTGCTGGGATCGGCTTATCTGAGCGAGCACCAGTTCACAGCCGCCGAGGACACTCTGCAACGCGCCGCGCAGCACTACGCCGCAGCGGGGTTGGACGACAAAGCGCAGCGCTTACGCCGAACCGCCAGCGATGCGCGCGGACGACGTCTGCACACCGATGCGGTGGGCTACCTCACCGCAAGTGATCTCGAGCAGGCGATGACAGCGTTCGAACAAGCTCGCGTGAGCTTCGCCGACGCCGACAACTGCCTCGGTGTCGCTCAATGCCACGACAACATCGGCCGGATCCACCTTCGCGAGGGCCGTATGGTCAAGGCCGAGGAGCACCTGCGCCACGCTATCGAGGGCTATCGCAGCCCTGCCCTGGGCCCTGTGCATTCGCCGTTGCTTTTGCTGGCGTTGCTGCTACACAGAACCGATCGTTCCCCCGAAGCCGTCGGCCTAGCCGTCGAATCGCGCGTCACTGCCCGACAAAACGGTGACCTCGCTGCTGCCGGGTCGGCGAGCATCCTTGCCGCCGCCATACTCAGCCTCAGCGACCTCGACGCTGCATTGGTCGAATACCAAATCGCGCGCACATTGTTGATCGAAGCCGACCTGCCCGACAAAGTCGCCCAAGTCGACAACAACATCGGAGCAATCGAGCACAAGCGCGGCATGCTCCGCGCGGCAGCGGACGCCTTTCGCAGCGCTGCCCAAGGCTACGAACGCCTCGGCCAAGACCAACCCATGCGCTCCGCACGTAGCAGCCACGCCGCGACGATCGTCGCGATCGGTGATCGCGAACGCGCAGCAGGAAACCACGACGCTGCACTGCACTGCTACGCCGAAGCCTGCCAGCTCTACGACGACCTCGCCGACCACCGCTGGGCCGCCGGTTGCCACGCCCGCGTCGGCGACATCCACCTCACTCGCGGAGACCATGATGCCGCAGTCGAGGCGTACACCACCGCGCGCTCGCGCTACGACAACGCCGACGCGGCAGCCATCGAAATCGCCATCTGCGAGGACAATCTTGCTCGCGCCCACGCCTCGGCCCGACGACCCGAGCATGCGGTGGCTGCATGGGACCGTGCACGATCCGGCTACCTCGAGGCCGACCGGCTCGATGCGAGCACCGAGTGCCAACGACGCAGCGCCGCAACGGTGCGAGCCTGGGCTATACAGCTGCGAGACGCCGGGCAGCACCCTGAGGCAGCCTCACAATTTCACGACGCGGCACAGCGTTACCGCAGCATCGGCCTTGACTCCGACGCGGCCACCTGTCTGCAACAACAGGCCTATCTGACCCGCGCCCTCGGCGACCATGACACCGCCACCCACGCCTACACCGGCGCTGCCGATCTCTACGAGCACAACGAGCACCATCGAGAGGCGGGCAGATGCCTGTTGGCTCTCGGCGACATGCACATCTCGGCCTCACGTTTCGCCGACGCAGCCTCCGTGCTGCAACGCGCCGCCGATCTGCATCGCATTGCCGGCGAGACCGTCGGCACCGAAGCCTGTGAGCTCGGCTGCGCAGCCGCCCACCAAGCGGCTGGGCGCCAATTCCTGGATGCCGACCGGCCTCTGGACGCGGTGCCGGACCTCACCCACGCCGCGCGATTGTTCCATCAGCACAAACAGCACCAGCCCGCCGCTGATTGCTTGACCGCGCTCGCCGACGCCCATGCCAGGTGCGGTGACCCGGTAGCAGCGCTGTCGAACCGTCTCGAAGCCCGCACCATCCTGCGCGGGCTCGGTGCCCTCGGCAAGGTCACAGCCTGCGAATTCAATATCGGATCCGATCATCGCGCCCGCGGTGACTTCACCGCAGCAATCGAGAGCTACTCCACCGCACGGCACCTGGCCATGCACCTGTCCCACACAGTGGTGATCGAGCAAGCCGGGAAGCAATTGACGGACTTGAGGCAGCATCCTGCCGCGGTCGACCAGGCCAGGCAGGACACCGAGCTCGACAAAGGGCACGAGCGCTACCGCCAGGGAATCGATCATCTACAGAAGGACGAATGGGAACCGGCACTCGGTGCGTTCCGTGACGCACGGGCCCACTACGAGGGCCACGATTTGCTGGTTGCACAATGCGATCGTGCACTCGGCGACACAGCGCGCGAAACCTGCGATTACGCGAAGGCCTTAGATTACTTCGAACGCGCTGCCGAAGGCTATCGAGCCACCGGATTCGTTTCCCTACTCGCCTTGTGTACTCGGTCGATGGCCGAGGTACACAATCTCCTCGCCGACGTCACCACAGCAATAGACAGCTACGACACCGCGATCGCTCACTATGAGCACTCTGGTGATCTGTTCGGTCTCGCTGAATGTTTGGCCAGCGCCGGGGATGCGAACCGCATCGCCGAACGATACGACATCGCCGCGCAGTATCTCGACCGAGCCAAGGAGATGTTCACAGCGCGCCGTCGCGCCGACCGCGTCGCAGTCTCCACTCTGAACCGTTCAATGGTGCACGTCGCCGTCGGCGAGATCGACCAGGCCGAAGCCGGGTTGAACGAGGCACTGCCTTTCTTCGAGCGAGTCGACGATCGGCTAGGAATTGCTCAGTGCCACAACGGATTTGCTCGAGTTCACCTCAAAAGAGGGCTCAATGCCGAGGCAGTGGCATGTCTAGAGCGTGCCATCGCTCAGCTACGCGGTACGCGACATCAGTTCGTGCTGGCCCAAAATCTGTGGCTGTCGGCGGTGACTCGGATGGAGCAGCCCGACAACCATGACGCCGCGCTTCAGGCGGTCGCCGAAGCCTCAGCGATCTATGTCGAGCTCGGTCTCGACCGCTGGCGCGCAACCAGCAGCCGGACCCATGCCGGGATCTTGCTCCGCGCAGGGCGTTTGGATGCGGCCGAAGCCTACTACCTCGATGCTCGCGCCTCATTCCAGCGCCTCGGCCGGGACACCGACGTCGCCGACTGCGAGTTCGACCTGGCCGATATGTATTTCGGCGCCGGCCGCTTCCACGAGACCCTGACAGTGCTCGCCCACTCGATAGAGATCTACGACGAACACGAACAACACCAGAAAGCTGCACGCAGCCGTCGCCTCGCTGGCCAAGCCCACCGCACGCTCGGACAATTCCCTGCCGCTACAGCGGCATTCGAGTCCGCGCGTGCACAGTTTCAAGCGTTGGATCTGCCGGAAGACCTGGCCCAGTGCAACTACCTGCTCGGCAGCGTCTACCTGTGGTCGGACGATCGCCCCGAAGACGGTGAAGCGCCACTGACCGCCGCACTCGAGGCGGCGAGCACCCTGGGCCTGGATGGACTCAGGATCACCTGTGAACAAGGGTTAGGAGCCCTCTACCGCCGCATGGGCCGTTACCCCCGAGCCCGCGATCTCCTCATCCGCGCCCTCTCCGCCGCCCGCAGCCATGATCTGGCCGAGATGATCGCCAACTGCCTGGCGAGCATGGGGCTGCTCGAGGAAGCCCTTGAGCGCTACGACCAGGCCGAGCAGTACCTGCTTCAAGCCCGGGAGGTGAACATCGAACGCAATGATGCGCTGGGCACCGCACAAAACCAGCGAAATCTCGGCGCGGTCTACCAGAAGACCGGCCGTGTGAGCGAAGCGCGAGAGGCTGTCGCCGCAGCTTGGCAGATATACAAGCAACACGAGATCGGCCGTTCTGTTGCCGATTGCGAACACACCCTCGGCGACCTCGCCTCCAGGGTGGAGCAGCTAGATGAAGCCGAACAGTGGCAGACCTCGGCGCGCGCGGAGTTCGCCCGCCTGGAAATCCTCACCGGAGTGGCCGAATGCGATGTCAGCCTAGGCAACATCCATTCAGCGCGCCAACACCACACCCTCGCCATAGACGCCCACCGCAGTGCCCTGGATGCCTTCGAACGCCTCGGCGACGAGCTCGGCGTGGCCGCCTGCGCCCACAACCTCGGCGCCTTGTATTCGCAGCTACTCAAGTTCGCCGAGGCTACCGACTACTTCCGGCGTGCCCGCGCGGTCTACCTCGAGCACGGACTGCAGAACTCGATCGCCTCCGTTGACCTTGCCCTCGCTTCGATCGAGTTCCGGCGATGCCAGCTCGAAGGTCTGGTCGACTACCAGCGATACATCAAACTAGCTGCGGTACTGGAGGATTCACTGCCAGCGCTGATCTTCCTCGACGCACAACGCTTTCAGTTCCCCAAGGCAGCCACCCGTCACGCCTGGACGCGCACCGTACGCACCTATCTCGTCGACGCATTCGCCTGCGCAGCCCAACTGGGAACCGCCACCATCCTCGCCGACCTCGTAGAAACGGTTCTGAACTCTGGCGTGCACTCCGTCACCGCACATCCGAACACACAGTCAACCGACCCTCACGGCCTCGACGACGGGAATCAGATCGCGGCCAGCGACGGCGTCGACGACATTGTCAAGGAAGGCGCCGGCATGTTCTTCACCGCCGACCACCTACCGATGAGCCCACCGCCGATGCTACTGATGCCCGATGGCCGCCTGGCTCTCGAGCGCTACTACCGTCAGGCGGATCTGCGCTACCGCCCTGTCGCGCGCCCCTCACCAGTCCGCACTTGGTGAGCCGCCGGGCGATCAACCCATTTGCTGCACACCACACCAGCGCCGATTACCTTCATACGCTGCAGGTCTCGAGCGCTGCCAACTCCGCGGTCATCAGTCGTGGTTCACGGCAGGACCGGCAACGAAGATGGCGTACTGCCGCTGTCGTGGGGCTGGTGTCACGGTGGCGGCCGGTATCGGGATTTGTTGTGCCAGCGAATCGCGCGACGTCGTATGTCGATGAATCTGGCGACGGTCCGGCGCGGCGATCTTGATTCGGGACGGCGAAACATGACGGCACCGCGACCATGGAGCTGCGGAGTACATGCCTGGTCGGCCGGACCCACCGCCTGCAGGCGACGAAGCTGTTGCATCGCTGAGGAACGAAGCTGACTTGGCGTTGTAACGATCTGCAGCGCACCCTGATTCACGCCAAGGCGCCAGACACACGCTTAGAGCTACTCCTCGGCCGCCGCTGCGGACAAAAGTCTCGTTGAAGTGGTTTGAGCAGCCTTTCCTTGCTCTGATGGTTCCTCGCCGACCCGCGCTGTCTCTCGCCGAGCTGCTCGGTGGGCCAGGTCGGCGGCGGCCGGCGACAGCGATTCGCGGAGTGCCGCCATAAGTCTGACGGGATTTTCCGGACAGACCTGCAGTCTTTCCCGACTGGGCCCGGCGCAGTGGCCTGCTCCGCGTCAACGCCACCGCCTATCAGTTCCAGCACCAGACCGATCAGCAGTTCTTGCCGTGAACGCCGGTACCTCACCGTCGGCATGAACTGCCTGATCTGGGTCACCAACCACTTCTCCGACACCTACCGGCACGTTCGCGAGCTCACCGATGCGGCGTTGTTCGCCGAGCTCGACTCCGCCGTCGAACGCAATGGCATCCGCGAACGAATTCGGGTCGACGCGCTCAACCACCTGGCCCGCGTCGTCGTGCACACCAGGCGAGACCCGCGCGAGCTGACCCCCGACGACCTCCTCGCCTGCCACGCGGCGCTGCTGGCGTCGGGGCGCAACGGCAACTCGGTCGGCCTGGCGTGGGACATGCTGCGCTCGCACAACGTCTTTCCGCCTGGCACACCAACGCTTCGCGCTGCCCGCAACCGCGGGCAGCTCAGCATCGAAGAACTCGTCGACCGCTACCAACTGACCAGCCAACCCGTGCGAGACCTGCTGATCCGCTACCTGACCGAACGCGCGACAGGCTTGGATCATGTCTCGCTGCGCGGCCTCGTCGGCCTGCTGGCCGGCACGTTCTGGAAGGACATCGAAGAACACCACCCAGGCCTCGACACGATCGACCTGCCG
This sequence comes from Nocardia sp. NPDC060259, assembly GCF_042728775.1. Taxonomy (NCBI): domain Bacteria; kingdom Bacillati; phylum Actinomycetota; class Actinomycetes; order Mycobacteriales; family Nocardiaceae; genus Nocardia; species Nocardia sp. NPDC060259. The sequence continues at coordinate 9,462 of NZ_JBHXAY010000119.1, read as the reverse complement.
CCGGCCGTCGCCGCCGCGTGGAAGGAATGGGCCGGATTCAAACGCCACCCCGGCAGCAAGGGCGAGCCCCGCAAGGACCGGTACAGCGTGTTCTTCGCCGTGCGCGCGCTCTATCGCGACAGCGCGCACTGGGCGGTAGAGGACCCGACCTGGGCGCCCCTGGGCGGTCCGATGCCCGATCCGCGACGAAGACGTCCGCGGCAGCATGAAGCAACAGCGCCAGCGCCGCGCGCGCATGCACCAACGCACCAGAACCCTCGCGCCGCTGCTGCCGGATCTCGTCGCCAGCGTCGAGCAACACCTTGCGCGGATGGAGCGCCTGCTTGCCGCGGCGCAGGCCGTGACGGTCGGTGAACGATTCCGCCTCGATGACGCCGAGTTCTGTCGTGTGCAGGTCTCGGCAGATCAACGCAAGGGCAACCAGCAGGGAGCTCGGCGAGTTCGCGTCGAGCGCTGCCGCATCGGCGAGCACCTGGACCTCGAGCGCGCCGAAGACGAAGCCTTCTGGACCTGGGCGGTCGTGGAAACTTTGCGGCACAACGGAATTCGGCACGAAGAACTGCTCGAGCTGACCCATTTCGCGCTGACTACCCATACCCTGCCCGATTCCGGCGAGGTCGTTCCGCTGCTCCAGATCGCGCCCTCGAAGCTCGACCAGGAGCGCGTTCTACTGGTCGGACCGGAGCTGGCCCATGTCCTCGCGCGCATCGTGCACCGAGTGCGCGCAGGAAACGCCCGCGTCCCGCTTGTTGCCCGATACAACCCCTACGAACGGCTGACCGGACCCCTGCTGCCGCACCTGTTTCAACGCCGCTACGGCGCCGAGATTCGAGTCATGAGCACAGCCGTCACCAATCGCCTGCTCAAGAACGCCATCGAACGGGCCGAACTCGTCGGTCCTGACGGCCTGCCGCTGCGCTACACGCCCCACGACTTCCGGCGAATCTTCGCCTCCGAGGCAGTCTCGAGCGGCCTGCCGGTGCATATCGCCGCAAAGCTTCTCGGACACAACGACCTCAACACAACGCAGACCTATGTAGCCGTCTACAACGACGACGTCTTGCGTCATCACCGCGCATTCATCACACGCCGTCGGGAATTGCGCCCAAGCAGCGAATACCGCGAGCCAACCACCGACGAATGGGCAGAATTCGAGCAGCACTTCACCAAACGCAAGGTCGAGCTCGGCACCTGTGCCCGCCCCTACGGCAGCCCCTGCCGCCATTTCCCTCGCAGGTCCAGTCGTGTTGTTGTTGCTTCTCGGACCTGCTTTCGACGAAAGCTGCGGAGGACGCCGACTCCGTCGATCCAACGCCGCATCTCTCAACAACGCGCTCCACAGGTTCTGGCTCCTGCGTGAGACACCTGAGCTGTACTACGAACCGCCGAGCATGACCAGCACCGATAAAGGAGCCCATCGTGGATTTGCCAACCGTCACCTCAACCGACCTGGCACAGCGTCGCGCCCAGGTCGCTGTGCTGCCGGTCGGAAGTTACGAGCAACACGGTGACCATCTACCGCTGACCACCGACACGCTCGTCGCCTGTGCGATAGCGTCCAGGCTCGCCGACACCTACGCCTTGCACCCGCTGCCGGCGATCACAATTTCATGTTCGCAGGAGCACGAAAACTTCGCCGGCACAGTCAGCATCACCGCATCCACGTTGATCGCGATCATCCACGACATCCGAGATTCGCTGGCCCGCCAGAGAATCCACTCGCTGGCCATCGTCAACGGGCACGGCGGCAACTACGTGCTGGCCAACATCGTGTGCCAATCCAACGTTGACGGCCCTCACCTGACTCTGTTCCCCGGCAAGGAGGAATGGACCCTCGCCCGCCAAGATGCGGGCATGACCAGTAACGGCCACGACGATATGCATGGTGGTGAGCTGGAGACCTCGATCCTGCTGCACACCCATCCCGAGCTGGTCAAAGCGTCCTATACCAGCGCCGACCACGAGGCCAAAGACCGTGAGCATCTGCTCATCACCGGCATGTCGGCCTACACCTCGAGCGGCATCATCGGATACCCGTCACTGGCGACCCCGGCCAAGGGACAGGCGGCGCTGGACAGCCTGGTCGGCTCATTCGCCGACCACCTCAAACTGATCGGAGGCTGAACAGGTCTCCAGCTGCAGCTTTGAGTTCGCAGCGCAGGATCACCCCCCGAACACAGGCAGGTTTGCGGCGCCCTTCCCTGGAAGGTTCAGACGTGTTGTGTGTCGACGTGTTGTGATGCGCCGCATGGAATCGGTTGCCGGTGATCTGCCGGGCGGTGAGTGGCTGCTGTATTGGACATCGCGCGATATGGAGGTGCCGCGGGGGTTTCTGCCGCAGCTGGATGAGTGGGCCACGATCGACAGCCGCGAGCGCGCACTAAGTATCGAACCGGGCACGCCGATCCTGATCGACCCGGCCGGGCGCATCGATCCCCGGCTGGCGTATTTCCTGCGCCGATCGAGGTTCGGGTTCCTGGCCGAGGAGACCAAACACGCCTACGTCAAGGACTATCGACTGTTCTTCACGTTCCTGCACCAGCGCGAAACCTACTGGGACCAAGCCGATTACGAGGACATCGACGACTACGAGTCGTGGCGGCGGCGTTCGGAGGACAACCCGCGCCGCATCGGCGGCAGCAAGTGGGCACGGGAGCTGGCGCGTTCAAGCTGCTCTACGGGTGGGCAGTCGCGGTCGGCCATATCGATCGTTCCCCGGTGTTGACGCACACGGTGCGCCGCCGCGACGGCACGGTGGCGGAGGTCGCCAACAACCAGCCCAAGGACGTGCGGGCCTCGAACGTGAAGTGGCTGACGCCGCGGACCTACCGGTTGTGGCGCGACATCGGGTTGCGCGGCTACACCGCGGGCGGTCTGCCGCAGCCGGGGTGGCGGGGCCGCAACGACGGCCGCAACTCCGCGTTCGCGGACCTGTTGTTCGACAGCGGGCTGCGGCTGCGAGAAGGAGGGTGCCTGCTGACGCTGGAGGTGCCGCACTCCCTGTCGGGCCAAGTCTATTTCGAGGGGACAGTGGCCGCGGCAGTCGCCAAGCGTCGCGAGCGGATGTTCTACGTGTCGGCTGCGGCGCTCGCCGGCGTGAGCACCTATATGGCCACCACCAGGCAGGCCGCGATCCGGCGGGCACAGCGGGTAGGCCGATACGACCGGCTATCCGGGTTTCGGCTCGTCACCACGATCTCGTCCGGCACAGACTGCCGCGTCGGATGGGAGGACCGGCTGGGCCGCCGGGGCGAGGAAGCGATTCGACTTATCGGCGAGCGAGCCCGGCGGTTGCTGTTCATCGAGGGCAGCGCGGGACCCGAACCGTTGGCATTGTGGTTGACCGAGGGAGGGATGCCGATGGATTTCCGCTCGTGGGAGGCGGTGTTCGGGTCGGCAAACCGGCGTTGCGCCGGGCTGGGCAAGCCCATCGTGGCTTCCCCGCACACCCTGCGCCATTCGTTCGCTCTCAAAATGCTGGTCACCTTGCATCGAGCGCTGGATCAACGCTTCGGGTTGAGCAAGGAGGAGCGCGACGACCTCCGCAAGATCTACGGTGACGCGTTCGCGCTGGTCAAAGACCTGTTAGGTCATCGGAGCGAGCAGACCACGCGGGAAACGTATCTCGAACCGTTGAACGGGATCCGCCTTGCCACGATGCTCGACGGCAGTGAGGATCTCGACACCGTGCTGGCCCGGGTCGCCGGTGCGAGCCGACGCGTCATGGATGTCGGCGAGGACGAGCTGTGAGAGCAGGCCGTCACCAACGCAAGGCCACCCTGCCGGGCGCGGGCTACACCCGACCACCATCACTGGACCCGACCGGGTTGATCGTCACGGTGTTCGGCGAAAGCGGCGGAGTGGAAGGAACTTTCGACTTCACCCTACTGCCCGGCAGCGTCGAGCTTCGACGCGCGTTCGCCGCGGCGCTGGATGGCAAGTCCGGACCGTCAGCGACATGGCGGTCCGGGGAGACCTGCCGCAACGGGTACTGGGCGCTGCGTGCATTCTTGGAGTATCTGGCAGGTCTCGCCGACGCTCCGACGACGGCGGCCGAGATCAACTCGGCGATGTGGGCTGCGTGGCGATTGTCGTTGCCACACAACAACACGGCTCGCAATCGGCTGGCACTGCTGCGGACGGTGCTGCCGCTGGTCCCCGGTCTTGCGGCGGAGACGGCGGCCGCGATCGACCAGCGGATCGCGCAGAGCCCCCGCCCTACAGAGGTCGCCTACTCCTACGAGGAGTTCGAACAAATCCGGTCGAAGGCGGCGGCCACCTTCAACACCGCACTCGTCCGCATACGCAGCAACCGCGAGCACCTGCGCCGCTGGTATGCCGGCGAATACACCGAAGGCAGCGACGACTGGATGATCGGCGAAGCGCTGGATGCGATTCTGCGCACCGGGGATGTCCCACGATCCGGAAGCCGCGCGCACATGCTGGACCGGCACGCCCGCGTGCTGGGTGGACGCGCCGCCGACAAGACGTGGTCCAGGCTGTTCTTGACCGGTCCCGAGGTGTTCGCGCTGACCGTGGTGCTGGTGGCGAGCGAGAGCTGGAACCGCAGCGTGCTGCACCGCATGCGTGTCCCCGACCATGAACCGGCTGTCGCTGATGGGGAGTTCGCCATCCACCTGGTGGAGATTCACAAGCGGCGCCGCCCGGTCCGGTTGCGCTACACCAGCAACAACCTGATCGACACCGGCCCCGACAGTCCGGGCCGGTTGATGCGGCGCGCGATCGAAGCGACCGAACTGGCTCGCCAGAGTCTGGAACTACTCGGTCGGCCGACGGACAGGCTGCTCGTCAGCCGCCGCACCGGAACCCCCGAAGACCCATTCTGCGAGGGCATTCCCGGCCAGAGCGTCATCACCCGATGGTCCGGCGCGGCCGGACTGTCCACCGCACACGGAACACCGCTGCGGGTCAGTTTACGGCGGCTCCGCCGCACTGCTCAGGTCCTCATCCGCAAACACCCCGCGCAGAACACCGAACAAACCCACGAGTCGATCTACCTGCTACGCGACCCCGCCGCCAGGGCAGAGGCCCAGCAGACAATCGTCAAGGGACTCTCCGACGCGCTCGATCACGCGCAGGCCGTAATGAAGATGCGGGTCCTCCTCGGCGATGGCGCCCACGAGCTGATCGAATTGTCAGACAACCCGGATCTGGCCAGAGCCATCCAGCGCGGCGAGATGGACACCGCCACGACCGCCTGCGCCGACTTCTTCGACAGCCCGTTCAGCGACGAACCGGGCCAGCCGTGCACCGCCTCATTCCTGTGGTGTCTGCGCTGCGAGAACGCCGTCATCACCCGGCGTCACCTGCCGCGCCTGGTCTATCTACACCGCGGACTCAACGAACTGCGAGGCACCGTCGACCGGACAGTCTGGGAACAGGACTGGCGTGAACACTTCCAACGCCTGGACCAGTTGCTTACCGAACACACCACCACCGCGGAGCAAACCGCCGCGATGCACGCGATCAGCGACACGGATCGCACCCTGATCGACCGACTCCTGCATCGGAGGCTCGACAGTTGACAACCATCCTCGCTTCCAGCGGTCCAGCCGACGAGACTTGGCCCATCCGCCCCGAAGACCCGTTCGCGACCACCGACCGGCTGCCCGAGGGCACCGATCCGGACCGGCTGTCACGATTCGGCGATCAACGCTGGAACTACACCGTGCTAGGCCGCCGACGCAGCGAAACCAGCCAGACGGTGAACTGGAACTCCTTTCCCGAGACGCTGCGCGAACCGTTCCGCCGAGCCGGATGGACTCTGGTGAACCGGCCCACCCCGGCCGCGCTGTTGAATCGCGCCGCCACCGCCCGCGTCGAATGGCCTGCACCGGGCACCATGGCACAGGTCTTCCTCGGATGGCGGCGATTCGCCATCTGGCTCACCGACCAGCAGGTCACCAGCCTTCACCGAGTCGACCGCGACGTGCTTGCCGACTACGTCGCCCACGTCGCCCGCCGCGGCTGCTCAAACGCCGTCGCACAGGACGACCTCAACGCGGTCACACTGTTGTGGGGATTCGCCCCGCACCTGCCAGCCTCGGATCGAATACCCATGCCGCCCTGGGAAAACGAAGGCGTCAAGCACTACCTCCCCACCGACACGACCCCGAACGAGAACACCACCCCTGCCATCCACCCTGCGGTGATGTCACCACTGCTGATCTGGTCGCTGCGAGTCCTCGACCTCGCCGACGACATCATCACCGCCTGGCGTGAGCGCCAGCGGATCCTTGCTCGGGTGCGAGAACGCGCCAATCCGGACGCCACCGTCGCGCTGCGGGATTTCCTGGATGCCTGGGTCTGCGAGCACGGTGAACTGCCTGGCGGCATCGCTCGCGGCCGTCGTGGGATCCCGGCCGGGTATCTCGCCGGACTGTTCGACACCAGCGAAGCCCACGTCAAATACGAGGCCACCCGGCACCGCGAGAACAACGTGCCCGTCGGCCTCCACGCACCGCTGCCCTCACCGGTGCACGGCACGATCCACGGACGGCAATGGAAGCCGCACATCCACTTTCACGAGCCACCACTGCTCATGACCCGGTTGGCGACAGCGGCGATGATCGTGATCTTCTACCTCAGCGGCGTCCGCCCGGGCGAAGCCCTCGAACTCGAGGTCGGCTGCTGTCCAGACCCGATTGACGACGGCACCGGCAGCGTCCGCTACCAGCTTCACGGACTGTTCTTCAAAGGCGCCCGCCATCCGGACGGGACACCCTCCCGAGGCGGCATTCCCCGCGAGGTGCCGTGGACGGTGGTTCCGCCGGTCGCTGCAGCCGTTCGGGTGCTCGAACAAATCGTGGACGGGCCCATGCTGTTTCCCACGAACCCGCCCTGGCTCGCCAAAAACTGCGACCGTCGGCGTCCCGGAGACGTGATGTCGACCATGGCCGCGAACGCCCGCATCCGATCGTTCATCGACTGGGTCAACGACTACGCCGCCGGCAACGACCTCGACAACGAACGCATCCCTGACGACCCCGACGGCAGCGTCGTGGTGATGCGGTTCCGCCGCACGGTCGCCTGGCACATAGGCCGCCTTCCCGGCGGCCGCATCGCCTTGGCACTGCAATACGGGCACCTGCGAACGTCGATCGTCGGGGAAGGATACTCGGGCCGAGCCCGCCAGGGCCTGCGACGGATCCTCGACGTCGAAACCGCCCGGGCCATGGCCGACTACCTCGACACCGTCGCCGACGAACTGCACCACGGTCAGGGTGTTTCCGGCCCGGCCGCCGGACGCATGATCCAGGCAGCACGCGACGCACGCAGCCGATTCGAGGGAAAGTTCCTTACACCCCGGCAGGCAGAAGCTCTGCTCGACGAACCCGAGTTCCATGTCTATGACAACCCGGACACCTTCCTGACGTGTAACCACGACCCGGCCAAGGCGCTCTGCCACCCCCAACGGATCCGCTGGAACACTCGGGCTTTGCCGCCGGCCATCGAGCGATGTGATCCGGCCTGCGCCAACATCGCCAGAACCGACACTCATATCGAGCGGCTCCGGCACGAGATCACCGAGCTGGCCGAGCAGATTTCCAGTGGCCTCACACCGGTCCCGCTCACAGAACGCCTCAAACAGCGCATCGCCGCCCTGCAACGCATCGCTGACCGGCACGAAGCCACCAAGACCACAAGCCAGGAGCCTTAGCTGTCGTGACCGACCAGGAAGAACGTGACGCCATCAACGCTGCCATGGACCGCCTGTTCGCCGGTACGCCGCTGCGGTCTTCTGGCAACCTCGACATCATCAGCCTGGCGCAAGAAGCAGGGCTCAGGCGAAACAAGCTGACCCACAAGCACACTGACCTTAAAGACCGCTTCTACGCCGAATGCCGAATGCGTCAAGGCGTCACCGACCGGGAAGCGAAGCTGCACAACGAAATTGCCCAGTTGAAAGGCCGAGTTAACGAACTCCGGAATGAACGCGACAGCTACCGCACCGCCAATGAGGTCTTCGCCCGGGCACTGCACGCCCTCACCATCGAGAACGACAACCTACGGCGAGGCGTCGGCCAGTCACGCACGACACACCTGACAGTCATCGATCCCGACCGCCACCGACTTCCTGAGTGAACGACGTCGGAAACCAACAGGCAAGGCCCTCAACGCCTACCTTCCCGATCGAACGCCGTTTCAACACGCCTAGGCTAGTTCACCCAGAGATGAGCTCGGCGCAGGACACGTGAGCCGTCAAAGGCCTCCCGCCCATGAAGCATGCGCGCATTGTCGAACAGAAGCGCGCATTGAGAGGTCCATTCAACTTTGACCGATGGCTGCTGCTGAATCAAGATTGTATCGAGTTCATCCGCGACCGATTCTTGGACGCCGTCGACCGGCCAAAGTGCGAATCGCCACCACCGTATACGGCCGAACTCCGCAAGCACTGCCCTAGGTGCGGCTAACCGAGTCCGATCCGCGCCAGGCAGTCGCCAATACCAGCGAGGCTCTCTAAGGGCAGCCGCCATCCCTACGCGGAGTTTCGGGATCAGGTCATGGCCATCAAGCAGGAAGGTGGCACCGCCAAAGGATGGTGGGCTTATGCAGCCTAATGCCACGTAGTCTGGCGGCCGAGGAAGGTGAGTCCCATCGGTGTGCGCCGACATAGAGCGACGCGTGTGAGCCAAAGGACCAGCCTGGGTCGGCTCGATCCGCCAATGGTGCACGGTAACCTTATCGGAGCCGATAAGCTTCCTTACAGAATTTTGCCAAGAATCACTCGCATCAACGGTCTCCGGAAGGTCCATCACCATCCAACCGACCTCCTTCAACTCAGTGCGAATCGCCACAATTCCTCCAGTAGGCCTCGAATGATTCAATTCAAACACTAATGCTCAGCAGAGTTCGTAACAACCAAATGTGACAGAACTCCGTTCAGCGTAAGTAAGCGCACCGCCTTTTGCACTTTGCGGTCGAGGTCTCGTTCCGACTCCAAACTAGGCAATGAGCCGACAACCTCCACCAGCTGCCTGAATGAGATCGCATCCATTGCCGCTCGTGCTACTTCCTGCATTGTCGCACTCATAGCAATCACCACCACACCTCTAGATGACGGCACAAATGCTACATGCTCCGAGATGCGAGTGGGCCGCGCACTACGCGTCGCAAATATTTTCGTAATGTTCCATTCGAAGTCGCGCAGCAGCACGCCGGAGGCCAAGACAATCGATGCGGTCGACTCAACCGCGTCCGGACCCGTGCCGCGATCGACGACTAGTTCAGTTGGAACCGCTGGCCCTAGAGCCGCCAGGCCCGCCAACGCTCGCCCTTCGTCGAAATGCAGCACTGCATCATTGAGAGTCCCTGGAACGATATCCAATGCACGCCGCATGAACATGACGAACCATACCAACTCTTCGGCTGGCTCTCGATCAATAAAATCGTACGATCTTGAAAATAAACGAAGTGCTTCCTGACCTGTCTCATAAACAC
>NZ_JBHXAY010000118.1:0-20032 GCF_042728775.1 Nocardia sp. NPDC060259 | reverse complement strand
GGAGTGCAGACTCCCGGGCCGGATGCTGCTAGACCGAATCGCCGCTGTGTGTCGCGAGGTAGACGAGCACACTCGTGGCGAGCGCGAACGCGCCGAGAAGACCACCAGCGATGGTATCGGCGCGGTTCGTGGCCACCCCACGTTCGATCCGGTCCCACCCGATGAACGCCGCGGCCACCGCGGCGACCGACGACGGCACCGCCACGAACTCCGTGGCCAACGGGATGAACGAGAACACACAGGCGACGATGCCGAGCACCAGCGACGCGAGTCCGGCACCGTTGCGTGGTGGCGGCGAGGCCTCGATGTCGGGCACTCCACGAGCGTAGCCCGCACCCTGCCGACCGTCACGGAGTGCGCGGTGCGCGTTCCCGGTCGGCCGGGGTGTAGGGGATGTTGGCGGCCCGGTTCTGGTCGACGCGGATGGCCCGGCCCAGTTGGGGGAAGGCGCGCTGGGCGCAGTCGGGCCGTTCACAGATCTTGCAGCCCGCGCCGATCGGCACCGCGGTGCTCTCGTCGTGGATCGGCAGCCCGTGGGAGTAGACGAGCTTCTCGGCGTAGGCGAGGTCACAGCCGAGGCCGATCGCGAAATCCCGTTTGGGAGAAAGATATCCGGGTGTGCTCTCGTCGGTCGTGCGAGCCAGCCACAGGTACTTGCGGCCGTCGGGCATCTCGGCGATCTGCGTGCGGATCCGGCCAGGGGTGGTGAATGCTTCGTGTACCACCCACAGCGGGCAGCTGCCGCCGACCCGGGAGAAGTGAAAGGCCGTGGCGGACTGCCGTTTGGAGATATTGCCCGCGCGGTCGGTGCGGACGAAGAAGAACGGGACGCCGCGCTGGTTCGGGCGCTGCAAGGTCGAGAGCCGATGGCAGACGGTCTCGAAGCCGACCTCGAACATCGACGACAGCAGGTCGATATCGTAGTGCAGTTCTTCGGCGGCGTCGCGAAACCTGGTGTACGGCAGGATCAAAGCACCCGCGAAGTAGTTCGCCAGACCGATCCGCAACAGCTCGCGGGAGCCGGCGGGCATGGTCTCCACCGACGCGGTGAGCGTGTCGATGGTGTCGGAGTGGGTGAGGAACGCCAGCTGGGTGGCGAGCTGGAATGCCCGCTGGCCGGGGGAGAGCCTGCGGGCGAGGATTATCCGGCGGGCCTGCGGGTCGTAGATCCGCTTGGGGCCGGGGGCGGTGGGGTCGTCGGACCGGATGGTGACGGTGATGTCGTGGCGTTCGTGCAGCAGCCGGGTCAGTTGCAGATCCAGGCCGCCGATGCTGAGCCGGTTCCGGGTGAAGAGCTGCTCGGCGGCGTGGTCGAGTTCGGGAATGTGGTTGCGCCGGTCGTAGAAGAAGTCGCGCACGTCCTCGTACGGCATCGCCGTGCCGGGCTCCACGGTCGAGCCCTCGATGCCGGCGGAGAACTGCTCCAGCTGCTCGGTGGCTCCGCGCAGGCGCCGATGCAGGCTGACCAACAGCCTGGCCGCACCGGGTACCCGGGTCATCAGGTCGTCGAGTTCGGCGTTGGTGACCGAGGAGGCGTCGGGGTCGTCGGCGAACACGTCCTGCAGGTCGGCCAGCAGCCGGGCGTCGGTGTCGGCGGCGAAGAAGCCCATGTCCAGGTCGAAGGTGGCGTTGAGCCGCAGCAGAACCTGCACGGTCAACGGTCGCTGGTCGTTCTCGAGCTGGTTGACGTAACTCACCGATAGCCCGAGCACCTTCGCCATCCCCGATTGGGACAGTCCCCGTTGTTCACGCAGCGTCCGCAGCCGTGCGCCCGCGTACATCTTCTGCATGGCGCCACTGTAGCAGCGCCTGCTTTCACAACTTACGCAACTTTGCTGATTTTCGTCCACAAAGTTTGGCATTTGCAGTGTATTTCGCGGTAATCGCCACGTGTGTAACGTGCGAAACAGGCCGTTGAAATTCACCGCTCATGGAGGTCGCACCGTGAAGAACCATCCTGTCCGCACGTACCGTTCCGCCGAGGACTTCCCACGGGAGGAACACCTCGCGTGGCGGATCGCCGAGGTTGCCACCGATGCGGTACCGGTGCAGGCGGAGACCGAGGAGATGATCGTCAACCGGATCATCGACAACGCGGCGGTGGCGGCGGCCTCCATCACCCGCCGTCCGGTGGCCAACGCGCGCGCCCAGGCACTGGCACATCCCTACGGGCCCGGTGCCGCGGTGTTCGGTGTGCCCGGCCGGTTCTCCCCGGAGTGGGCGGCGCTGGCCAACGGTGTCGCGGTGCGCGAGCTGGACTTCCACGACACCTTCCTGGCCGCCGAGTACTCGCACCCGGGTGACAACATCCCGTCGATCCTCGCCGTCGCCCAGCACACCGGCCGTAGCGGCGCCGACCTGATCCGCGGTCTGGCCACCGGGTACGAGATCCAGGTCGACCTGGTGCGCGCGATCTGCCTGCACGAGCACAAGATCGACCATGTCGCCCACCTCGGCCCCTCGGCCGCGGCAGGCATCGGCACCCTGCTCGGCCTGGATACCGAGACGATCTACCAGGCGATCGGACAGGCCTTGCACACCACGACCGCCACCCGCCAGTCCCGCAAGGGTGAGATCTCGAGCTGGAAGGCCTACGCACCGGCCTTCGCCGGAAAGATGGCGGTCGAGGCGGTCGATCGCGCCCTGCGCGGTGAGGGTGCCCCCGCCCCGATCTGGGAGGGCGAGGACGGTGTCATCGCCTGGCTGCTGGGCGGGCCGCACGCGGAGTACTCGGTGCCGCTGCCGGGCCCCGGCGAGCCCAAGCGCGGCATCCTCGACACCTACACCAAGGAGCACTCGGCCGAGTACCAGAGCCAGGCCCCGATCGACCTGGCCCGCCGGATGCGCGACCGCGTCGGCGATCTCGACCAGATCGCCACGATCGTGCTGCACACCAGCCACCACACCCACTACGTCATCGGCACCGGATCCAGCGATCCGCAGAAGTTCGATCCGACGGCGTCGCGGGAAACCCTCGACCACTCGGTGATGTACATCTTCGCGGTCGCCCTGCAGGACGGCACCTGGCACCACGAGCATTCCTACGCCCCCGAGCGCGCGCAGCGCCCCGACACCGTCGAGCTGTGGCGCAAGATCTCCACCGCCGAGGACCCGGAATGGACCCGGCGCTACCACTCCGCCGACCCGAACGAGAAGGCCTTCGGCGCCCGCGCCGAAATCACCTTGAAGAGTGGCGAAGTCATCGTCGACGAGCTGGCTGTCGCCGACGCGCATCCGCTGGGTGCCCGTCCGTTCGCGCGCGACCAGTACATCGCGAAGTTCCGCACCCTGGCCGAGGGCGTCATCGACCAGGCCGAGCAGGACCGCTTCCTCGACGTCGCCCAGCACACCCCCGAGCTGACCGCCGAGGAACTGGGCCTGCTGAACTTCACCGTCTCCGACGAGGTGCTCGCCCGCGCGCCGAAGCTGCCGAAGGGGCTGTTCTGATGACCGGCCCGCTGGCTTCGGCGACCTCGGCCGCCGACAAGCGCCTCGCGTTCCGGGCCGGTCTTGCCTCCGCGCGGATCCAGCGGTTCCCCGGCGCGTTCAATCCACTGGTGGCCAAGCTGATCCAGGAGATCGGCTTCGAAGGCGTCTACGTCTCGGGTGCGGTGGTCTCCGCCGACCTCGCGCTGCCCGATATCGGGCTCACCACGCTGACCGAGGTCGCCGGGCGCGGTCAGCAGATCGCCCGGGTCACCGACCTGCCGGTCCTCATCGACGCCGATACCGGCTTCGGTGAGCCGATGAGTGCGGCCCGCACGGTCACCTTCCTCGAAGACGCCGGGATCGCCGGCGCGCACTTCGAGGACCAGGTCAACCCGAAGCGGTGCGGTCATCTCGACGGCAAGGCCGTTGTTTCCGTGGACGAGATGGTGCGCAGGCTGAGGGCGGCGGTGTCCGCACGCCGCGACCCGAGCTTCGTCCTCTGCGCGCGCACCGACGCCGCGGGTATCGAAGGCATCGACGCCGCGATCGAACGCGCCGAGGCCTACGCCGAGGCCGGTGCGGACCTGATCTTCACCGAAGCGCTCTCCGAGGCCGCCGAATTCGAGAAGTTCCGTGCCGCGGTCGCGATTCCGTTGCTGGCCAACATGACCGAATTCGGCAAGTCCGAGCTGATCTCGGCCCAGACGCTGGAGTCCATCGGCTACAACGCCGTCATCTATCCGGTCTCCACGCTGCGGCTGGCGATGTTCGCCGCCGAGGCCGGGCTGCGCGAGATCTACGAACAGGGCACCCAATCCGGTCTGCTCGACCGGATGCAGCACCGCAGCCGCCTCTACGAACTGCTGCAGTACGAGCGCTACAACGAATTCGATTCCGACATCTTCGATTTCGCTCTGGGAAGGGACCAGTGATGACGGACATCGCCGTACCGACCATCTCCAAGGGACTCGCCGGTGTCGTCGTCGACACCACCGCGATCTCGAAGGTGGTCCCGGAAACGAACTCGCTGACCTACCGCGGCTACGCCGTGCAGGACCTGGCCGCGCACTGCTCCTTCGAGGAGGTGGCCTACCTGCTCTGGCGGGGTGAGCTGCCCGATCACGTCGAGCTGGAACGGTTCTGCCAGCAGGAGCGCGCGTCCCGGCGCGCGGACCGGTCGCTGCTGTCGCTGGTGGTGAAGATGCCCGACAACTGCCATCCGATGGACATCGTCCGCACCGCGATCAGCTACCTCGGCGCCGAAGACCCTGCCGAGGACGACAACTCGGCACAGGCCAACCGCGCCAAGGCACTGCGGATGCTCGCCGTGCTGCCGACCATCGTGGCCGCCGACCACCGGCGCCGCCACGGCCTGGATCCGATTCCGCCGCACTCCCATCTGGGGTATGCGGAGAACTTCCTGAACATGTGCTTCGGCACGATCCCGTCGCGGGAACTGGTCAAGGCGTTCGAGGTCTCGCTGATTCTCTACGCCGAGCACAGTTTCAACGCATCCACTTTCGCCGCGCGCGTCGTCACGTCGACCCTGTCCGATATCTACAGCGCGGTGACCGCCGCGATCGGCGCGTTGAAGGGCCCGCTGCACGGCGGCGCCAACGAAGCGGTCATGCACGACATGCTCGGGATCGGCGATCCCGCCCTGGCCGAGGAGTGGTTGCGCACCAAACTGGCGCACAGGGAGAAGGTGATGGGCTTCGGCCACCGGGTCTACAAGAACGGTGATTCCCGGGTGCCCACGATGAAGAAGGCCTTCCTCGACATCGCCGCCGCGACCGACGGCGGCAAGTGGGTGCAGATGTACGAAACGCTCGAACGCACCATGGACGAGGCCACCGGCATCAAGCCCAACCTCGACTTCCCGACCGGCCCCGCCTATTACCTGCTCGGATTCGACATCGAGGTGTTCACCCCGATCTTCGTGATGAGCCGGATCACCGGCTGGACCGCGCACATCATCGAGCAGGGTGAATCCAACGCTCTGATCCGGCCACTGAGCGAGTACGTCGGAGTGCCACAACGGGCGGTCGTGGCCTAGCCCGCCGGGTAGTGACTCACTGTGTCTCCGAGGGTGATTCGGTGGCGACCGGATGAAGAGCGAAGCGGCCGTCACCGCGCCGCGCGGCGGTATCGTTGGGCGAATCGCCGTGGCGAAGGTACAGCAGGTCGAGGGCGGCGACCTACTAGTGGAACTGGGGGAGAGTCGATGACCGATGCTGAACGACCCGCGACCAACGGGCAGCCGACGCCGTTGGTCTCCCGGACTCCGTCGGTCGCGCAGAGTCTGCGGACACACGCGGGTCGGGGTGTGCCGTTCTCGGTCGAGTTCAATCCGCCGCGTGATGCCGCGGGTGAGGCGAGGCTGTGGCGGACGGTGCGCGAGTTCGAGCGGATGCATCCGGCCTTCGTGTCGATGACCTACGGCGCGGGCGGGTCGACCAAGGGCCGGACCGCGCGGATCACCGGTGAGCTCGCCACCGAGACCACCCTGCTGCCGGTCGCGCACCTCACCGCCGTCGGGCACAGCGTCGCGGAGTTGCGTGCGCTGATCGGCTGCTACGCCGATTCCGGCATCCGCAACGTGCTCGTCCTGCGCGGTGATCCGCCGGGTGATCCCCTCGGCGAGTGGCGCAAGCACCCCGGTGGCGTCGAGTACGCCGAGGAACTGGTGCGCATCGTGCGCGACCTCGGCGACTTCCACGTCGGCGTCGCCTCGTTCCCGCAGGGCCACCACCGCTCGCCCGACCTCGATCACGACACCCGCCACCTCGTCGCGAAACTGCGTGCGGGCGCGGAGTATTCGATCACGCAGATGTTCTTCGACGTGGAGCACTATCTGCGGCTGCGAGATCGGGTCGTCGCCCTCGACCCGATCGAGGGAGCGAAACCGATCATCCCGGAGCTTATGCCGATCACCTCACTGCGGACCGTCCAGCGCGCGGAAGAGCTGAGTGGCCGGTCGCTGCCGAAACGGGTGATGGAACGCCTGCGCCGCGCCGCGGGTGACGGGCCGGAGGAGAACCGCGCTGCCGTGCGTGCCGAGGGAGTCGACATCGCGACGGAGTTGACCCGACGTCTGATCAACGAGGGAGCCCCCTGCCTGCACTTCATCACCCTGAACTTCGCGAAGGCGACCAGCGAAGTCCTCGGCAACCTCGGCTACGGAGTGACAGCGGCCCCGATCAGCGCTTGAAATCCGCGACGCTACGATCGGGTGATCGGGCCGCCTCAGGGAGGACGCGCAGTGATTCTGACCGACCGCATCGCACGGGGTGTCGCCGACGGCGAGGTTTCGACAGTGTTCCGGCGCTGGTCAGCACCCCGAGTTCGGGTCGGCGGCACCCTGCACACCAGCGCTGGGATCGTCGAGGTCGTCCGCGTCGACCGGATCGAGCCACAGGAGATCTCGAACGCCGACGCGCACCGCGCCGGAGAGCGTGACGCTGAAGCCGTGAAAGCGGCCCTGCGTGGCTCGCCGCAAAATCCGGTCTTCCGGATCGAGGTCCGCTACGTCGGGCCCGACGAACGGGTGGCGTTGAGGAGCGATGCGGACCTATCCCCGCAGGACGTCGCCGAGATCTCCGCGGCACTGACCCGGCTGGACAAGGCGAGTCGCCGAGGATCATGGACAGGTGCGGTCCTCGCCGCCGTGGCGGAGCATCCCGGTCGCCGTGCGGCCGACCTGGCGGAGCCTCTCGGCAGAGACAAGGATTCGTTCAAGCTCGACGTACGAAAGCTCAAGAACCTCGGCCTGACCCACAGCTTGGAGACCGGCTACGAGATCTCACCGCGCGGCGCGGCGTATTTGCGTGCCATCTCTAGCTGAGAATTTGTACCAGTCGTACCGTGGACTCGGGAGCTTCAGGGAAACCCGGCCACCTCGGATAACCGGCCGGGCTGCCATCGCCTTCGCACGGGGTGCCGGGGGTCACAAGATCGTGTCGGAAACCCTGCGGGCCGACCGTAGGTTTCGGCGGTGGCGACCGCAGGATTCCGATTTCCCGTAGACATCCGGGGAAGTGTTGTCGGAACATGGGTGACAGTTCGATCGGGGAGTCGGTAATTCCTGCCGTGAATTGTTTCCGAAGTCCTCGGAACATAATGTCACCGATGTCTCCGAACAATTCTGTGACGCATTGTGCCGAATCCTGTTCACGCAATGATCGGGCCGGACTCGGCGACGAGTCCGGCCCGATCGGGCGGTGGGTGCGCTGCGCTCTTCAGATCGGTCCGTGGCCCGCGGCGACCCGGCCCGCGACATGCCGGACATCGCGATGCGAGATCAGCCACTCACCCTCGTAGTGCTCGAACTCGTCCTGGACCAGTCCGATGACGACCCAGTCGGCCGGTCGGCCCACGTCGGTGTCAGGGGTGCTCGAGAACCAGTGCCACACCGTGGCATAGGCGGTGAGCAGGGGTTTGTCGCCGTTCCACTCGATGGTGGCCTGCCCGATGACGTGCGCGACCAGGGAGCGCTGCGACTTGGGCACCCGGCTCATGTGATCGGTGAACTCGTCGCGGCCGTGGAACAGGACCGGCGGGCCCGGCATGATCCGGTACTCGATCAGCGCGTCGGGGGTGAAGCACTCGCTGAACCGCTCGCTCTCCTGGGTGTCGGCGATCCGGAAGAATTTGTAGAACGTTCGGAAGATCGCTCGCTCCGCTTCGATGGTGGCGAGGAGATTGTCCGGTAGTGCGGTCACGTCGGTCCTTTCTCTGCCGGCGACAACGCATCGCGCGGCGCGTCGTTCGATAATCGACACGAGGCGAAGCTAGCACGGTGCCCGAAACTTTCCGATGGCGTACCGGACAATTCGTGCGACGAGGTATTGCGAGCGGTGTGATCCGAATTGTTGACCGAATATTTCGAGGTGTGAAATCTTTCGATGTGTCGCCCGCCGTGAGTCCCACGTGAATCCGGGCAGTAGGTCGGGCAAGTCCACCACGGCCAGAATGATTCTGCGCCTGGCGCCGCCGACCTCAGGGCGCATCGTGTTCGACGGCGACAAAGTGACGACCAGCAAAGGCGCGCGATTGCGGGCGCTGCGACGTCGCGCCCAGGTGATCTACCAGAACCCGTACAGACACCGGTGTGGCGTACCTGTTCATCTCGCACGACCTGGCGGTGGTGCGCCAGATCGCCCATCGGGTCGCGGTGATGCGGCAGGGCCGCGTCGTCGAGACGATGTAGGAGATACCTCGCGCAGGCGGCGGAGCTGATCGGCCGCCTGCGCGGGCGATCCGGTGGGCAGTGTCGGGGCATCCTCGGGCATCGGCGGGGGAACGGTGACGAGCCCGAAGCGGAAAGGGCGGTGGCTCAAGGGTTCTCCGGTGCCCCGTAGGCGCGCAGGAAGGTGTCGACGGCAGCGGTGGCGACAGCGTGCATCTCGGCGGTGGCGACCTTGCGGGTGCCCAGCCGGGTGCGGCCCTCCATCGGGCCGGTGATCAGCACGAGGAACTGCTCGGCGGCGGTCGCCGGATCGCTCGCCCGCAGACGGCCCGCCAGCGCCAGGCGCGCCAGCCGATCCGCGAGCGCGTCACCGAGCTGATCGGAGGTCCGGCTCACCACGACATCGATCAGATCGGGGAACTGGGCGACCTGACCGTAGGTGAGCCAGCGCAGCGACCGGGCCTGCTCGGTACAGCAGGACCGGATCAACCGGTACGCCACGTCTTCCAGGGTGGCGCGCAGATCCTCGCCCGGGTTCCGCAACCGCTCGACCACCGCCAGGTTCTCGGCGAGCACCGCGTCGCTGACGGCGGCCAGCGCGTGCCGGAACAGCGTTTCCTTGTCGTTGAGGTGGTTGTAGATAGTCGGCTTGGCGACGCCGGCCACCTCGGCGATCTCCTGAACGCCCGCCTGCGCGTACCCCCGGCGAGCGAAGACCACGAAGGCCGCGTCCAAGATCGCCTGGCGCTTGTCGATCCGCCCTCGCGAGGTGGTCTGCCCGGTCGGCGTATGCGCTGAAGTCACACCGGCAGTCTAGCCCATCCGCACGAAGAAATTTCCTCACGGGTTCAGTTTCATGTACTCCGGTTGATATGTTCACAGATGAACATTAGAGTGAACCGGCGAGTTCAATCATGCTGTTCCACTTCGGGAGAGACCCATGCTCCAAACCCCAGGAGACAGGCTTGATCCGCCTGTGCGCCAGAGTGTTCGCCCGAGTGGAAGCGATCGGGCGGCGAGCGAGTCATGTTCGGTGGTCGGTCTCCAGGCCGAGCCGTGGCTGGAGATCCTGCAGGCGCCTGCGCGAGACGGATTGACGGTGACCGAGGTGTGCCGTCGATACAAGATCTCGCGCAAGAGCTACTACAGCTATCTCGCGCGCTACCGGGAACATGGCGTGGCGGGATTGGCACCGCGGTCGCGCAGGCCCAAGACTCTCCCGGCCCGGACGCCAGCCGAGATCGAGGCCGTCGTGGTGCGAGTTCGGCTGAACCAACCGCGCTGGGGGGCACGCAGGATCCGGGCGCACCTGTTGCGCTCTGGTTCGAGTCGAGTGCCCGCAGTGTCGACAGTGCACGCGATCCTGCGCCGTCACGGTCTGATCGGCGCGCAGTCGGATTACGCGGCCTTCATCCCAACGCAACCGCCGACCGCGAAGGAACAACTGATGACGGCACACCAGACGCCCAGCCGTGCGGGGGATAACACCTGATGACTACATCGACCTCCACACGGGACGATGCCGCCGAAGCGTTGTTTCCGCGGCGCTGGGCCGCGACGGCCGTGCTCGTCCTGGGATTCACGCTGGATCTGCTGAATGTCACGATCGTCAACGTCGGTCTACCGGCCATCCAGGCGGATCTCGGGGGGACTCCCGCGCAGGTTGGCTGGATCGCGACTGCCTACCTGCTGGCCTTCGCGGCGACGCTGATCACGGCCGCCCGGTTGGGCGACCTGTGGGGCCGCAAACGGGTGTTCCTCGTCGGGCTGGCCCTGTTCGCTCTCGCCGGCGGCTGGTCCGCGCTCGCGAACACCCCGGCCGAACTGATCGCCAGTCGTGCGGCGCAAGGCGCTGCCGCGGCGATTCTGGCGCCACAGGTTCTCTCCAGCTTGTTCGTTCTCTTCCGTGGACCCGAACGCGCCACCGTCCTCGGCATTTTCGGTGTGGTCGCCGGACTCGCGCAAGCTGGGGGATTGCTGCTGGGAGGTGTGCTCGTGACCGCGGATGTCGCCGGATCGGGATGGCGGGCGATCTTCTGGGTCAGCGTCCCCGGTGCACTCGTTCTGCTCGGCCTCGGCGCGTGGCTCATCCCGGAGAACCGCGCCGAAGGTGCGCTGCGGCCACGCTGGCTCGCCGCGATCGGCCTGACCGCCGGTCTGGTGGCGATCGTGTTCCCGCTGCTGGAAGGCCGCACGTATGACTGGGCGCCGTGGACCTGGCTCCTGCTGGCAGCAGGCGTCGCCGCCGTCGCTCTCGTTGCCATCGGCGAGAATCGTGATGCGGCCGGTCGGGCCGGAGCGTTGTTGCCGCTGGACCTGCTTCGTGCGCGCACCAGCAGCGTCGCACTCGCCGTTCAAGTGGTTGCCTTCGCCGCCTTCAGCGGATTCCTGCTCGTCTTCGTTCTTTGGCTCCAAGAAGGCCAGGGCTATACGGCACTGCGAGCTGGAGTCGTGACCGTCGCGTTCTCCGTCGGCGGACTGGCGGTCGCCCCGCTGGTGGGACGCCTCACCATGCGGTTCGGCCGCTTCGCTGTCATCGCGGGCACCCTTTTCGGCGCCGTGGGCACCCTGGCGGTACTGGGAGCGGCTACTACTGCGACCACTGACGTCAACCCGTGGCTGCTCGCGCCCGGACTGTTCGTCGTCGGTATCGGCATCAACCTTGTCCAACCTCCGTTGACGACGTTGTTCTTGTCTACGGTGCCGACGCGGTACGCGGGGTCGGCTTCGGGAATCTGGACCACCGGCCAACAGTTCGGTGGTGCGGTCGGAGTGGCCTCCCTGAGTGCCATCTTCTTCGGTGTCGCCGCCAGTGATGGCTACCGCAGCGCTCTGACTGCCTGCGCGCTGACGATCATCGCGGCGCTGGTGGTCAGCGCGGTGCTCTGCATTGCTCTGCATTGCTCTGCCTTCCCCAGCGGCCACATGAGATCTCACCGCGCGGCGTGTTTGCGTGCCATCGCTAGCCGAGAATTCGTACCAGTCGTACCGTTGGATTCGGGAGATCAGTCAGCGTCGACGAGGAGGCTACTCATGTATGCAGCAAAGGGCGACCGGCTAATCGTGCATGGCAGGACCGTCGGGCAACACGATCATGTCGTCGAGATCGTCGAGGTACTCGGCCACGACGGCGCGCCTCCCTACCGGGTGCGGGCTGAAGATGGCCACGAGAGCATCATGTCGCCCGGGACCGACGCCCAGGTGGTGCATCGCCAGGCCTCGGATACCGAGTAAGCCCCGGGATCGAGCACGCTACCGGCGCCCCCGTGGAGACCCTGCCCATGGTCTGCGTTCGCGTGAATTAGCCCGGTCGACCGTTCAGCGGCCGCGCGGCGGGATCGGTCTCGGCGCCTGGGCGCTTCGGCCGACGGACGGCTCTGCGTGCGACAGAGGATTCCCACTGGGCGGGACTCTATCGGTCGATTGTCCAATTCGCCGGGTGTCGGGGCCACTCGGCAACTACGGTGCCGCGCATGTCTCGCACTCACCGTATTCTCGCGGCCGCCGCCCTGGCCGCTGTCCCACTCGCCGCGGCAGCGCCCGCCCAAGCGGCTCCGGTCGTGAACAAGGTCGTGGTCATCGGTATCGACGGCACACTGTGGAGTGAGGTGTCGGCGGCCGATGCCCCCAACCTCGACCGCCTGGCCGCGGAGGGCACCCTGGCCCGCACCTCCATCGCCCCGCACATCACCATGTCGTGCGTGTCGTGGGCGACGGCGCTGACCGGTGTATGGGATACCAAGCACGGGATTCAGGACAATGGATCCACCTGCAATGCGGGACCTTTCGCGCAGTATCCGACGGTGTTCACCCAGGTGGAACGGGAGCGTCCGTCGTTGTCGACGGCCTCCATCGGCACCTGGGACAAGATCGGCATGATCGCGCGCACCGGCAGCCCGCAGGCCGACCGGGTGGCCGTCACGCAGATCGATCCCACCGGTGCGGGTGTCTGTGAGACCACCGCCGATGCCAACGCCACCGCGGCGGTCGTCTCGGCGATCACCGAGGACGGGACCGATCTGCTGTTCACGCACCTCGATCAGGTGGACATCGTCGGACACACGCTGCGCGGAGTCTGGCCGCAGGCGTATCGCGATGCCATCGGCCGGGTGGACGGCCTGGTCGGGAAGATCACCGCCGCGGTGGACGCGCGGGCGGCTTCGCATGCGAACGAGCGGTGGACGATTCTGGTCACCACCGACCACGGGCACAAGCCGGATGGTGGGCATGGTGGGCAGAGTGCCCATGAGACGGCCAGTTTCGTGATCGCGCGCGGAGCGGGGTTCGCTGCGGGCACGCAGAACAATGGGTACACCCTCGCCGACATCACGCCGACCGTTCTGGATCTGCTCGATGTCTCGGCACCGGCGAATCTCGACGGCGAGTCGATGTTGACGGGCGGTTCGGGCAACCCGGCGGCACCGGTGCCGAATACGCCACCGGTCGACTCCGGGATCACCGGTTCGTCGTCCGGTTCGGCGCAGGCGGCCATGGTGGCGAATCCGTTGTGCCTGCTGGGAAGTGGATCGGCCAGTGGATCGGCGAGCGGTTCATATGAGAAGTAGTGCGTTGACAGCTGGATCGCCTGGAGGATTGACGAGAATGAGTCTGTCTCGGATGCTGGTCGCGATCGGGTCGGCCGTCGCTATCGCTGTGGCCGGGTCGAGCACGGTGGGTGCCGCGCCGGGAGGCAACTCCGGCTCGGGGCACGGGAGTGCGAGCGGGTCCGGCACGGGTAGTGCGGGGGCCGCACCCACTGCTGTGCAGTCCCTCGGACCCGAGTTCATGTGGGGCGTGTCGATGGCGGGATTCCAGTCCGAAGGTCATGCGCCGGACAGCAATTGGATTCGCTATGCGAATTCGGGGAAGGCGCGCGACAGGTATGGTGATTCGGTTGACTTCTTCACCCGATACGCCGAGGATATCGACCTGGCGGCCGATCTCGGAGCCAAGGTGTACCGGCTCAGCATCGAGTGGGCGCGGGTGCAGCCGCAGCCGGATGTGTGGGACGAGAACAACTTCCGCTTCTATGACAACGTTGTGCAGAAGATTCGCGCGGCGGGAATGCGTCCGATGCTGACGCTCGACCACTGGGTGATTCCCGGCTGGGCAGCCGACCGTGGTGGCTGGACGGGCAAGACGATGGTGTCGGATTGGCTGGCCAATATGCGGCAGGTCGTCGACCGCTACGCGCCGTACAACCCGTTGTGGGTGACCATCAATGAGCCCATGGGCTATGTCGCGCAATCGATCAAGATCGGCGATATCGGTGCGGTCGACGCACTGCCGATGTTCGAGCGACTGGTGCAAGCGCACAGCGCGATCTACGACTACATCCACCTTCGTCAGCCGGACGCGCTGGTGACCAGCAATGTCGCACAGTACCCGGTGGTGCAGAACCTGACCGATCTGCTGTTCGTCGATCGAGTTCGCGCGAAGCTCGACTACCTCGGCATCGACTTCTATTACGGTGCGTCACTGTCGAATCTGCCGAGCTTCGCCCTGCTGGGCGACGAACTGTGGAAGAACGCGATCGAACCCGAAGGTATCTACTACGACCTGCGCGCCTACGCCGAGAAGTTCCCTGAACTGCCGCTCTATGTGGTGGAGAACGGCATGCCGACCGACAACGGGCTACCGCGCACCGACGGATACGACCGAGCCGATCATCTGCGCGACACCATCTATTGGATTCAGCGCGCGAAAGCCGACGGCATCGACGTGATCGGCTACAACTACTGGAGCCTCACCGACAATTACGAATGGGGCAGCTATGCACCGCGATTCGGTCTCTACACGGTCGATGTGAAGACCGACCCGAGCCTCACGCGCCGACCGACCTCCGCGGTTCCGGCCTACCGGAACATCGCCGCACTCGGCGGAGTGCCCGCCGACTACCGGCCGACCCGCGACCCCGCCCTGTGCTCGATCGTCACACCGTTCGACAGCTGCCTGCGCCCCGTTTCGGTGCCTTAGGCGGGGATGAGCCCAGCCGCCTCTCGCAGCCCGAGCGTGATCACGGATGAAGCCGGCTGGTGGATTCCGGCTCCTGCTCGGTCGTGGCCGACCAGCCGGCGAGCAGCTTCAGGCCCTCCTCGGCGGCGGTGCCAGGGGGCGCGCTGTAGACGACCACGCTCAGGCCGCTGTCGTCCGGCAGGGTCATGGTCTCCTGGTCGAGTTCCAGGTCGCCGACGAGCGGGTGGTTGAGGCGTTTGGAGCTCTGGCTGAAGGCATAGACGTCCTGGGAGCCCCACATCACGCGGAAGGCGTCACTGCGGGTCGACAGTTCACCGATCAGGTTCGACAGCTCCCGGTCGTAGGGGTTCTTCCCCACCTCGGTGCGCAGCGCGCCGACGGCGAAGCGGGCCATACGCTCCCAGTCGATGTAGAACCGCCTCGCCGCGGGGGTGAGGAACGCGAACCTGGCGACGTTCGCCCCGCAGGTCGCATCGGCGTACATCTCGGAGTACAGGGCCCGGGCTAGCGAGTTGGCGGCCAGCGTGTCGAGGCGGTTGTTCATGACGGACGCCGGTAGCCCCGGCATGCCTTCGACGATTCGCGCCACGCTGGGCCGAACTGTCGGCCGGACGGCCCGCTGCCGGGCCCTGGGTGCCGGTCCCACCGCGCGGGCGAGGTCGTACAGGTACATGCGCTCGGTGCCGTCGAGCCGCAGTGCCTGGGCCAGCGCGTCCAGCACGCCGTCGGAGACACCTTTGAGGCTGCCTCGTTCCAGGCGCGTGTAGTACTCGACGCTCACCCCGGCGAGCGCGGCGACCTCACCCCGGCGCAGTCCGGGCACCCGCCGCTGACCGTACGTCGGCAGACCCGCCTGCTCGGGCGTGATCCGCGCGCGTCGGGAGCGGAGAAACGCGCTGACTGCGTCCCGGTTGTCCATCAGGACAGCGTAGGCAGCCCGCGGGGCGGGTGGGGGGCACTGCCAGGACCCCTCACAGCGGAGTCTCCCCCGTCACGGCCGCGTCCCGTTGCATGGTGCATGCCCCGGTCCTCCGGGGCCCGGTCGGTGCGAGGACATACCCGCCCCGACCGGACGAACAAGACTGAAGGGCACACGCGATGAGCGATCAGATCGAGACAGTGACGCAGACCCCGGCGGATGTCGTACGAGGGCTGTACGACGCGCTGCGACAGGGCGACGTGCCGGGCGTCCTGGCCACACTCGACCCCGAGGTGATCGTGGACGAGCCGAATCAGCTTCCCTACGGCGGCGTCCACCGAGGCCGCGAGGTGTTCGTCCAGTCGGTCCTTGGCGTGATGATGGGCTACGCCGACGTCGCCATCACCGATGCCGAGGTGTACGAGGGTCCGGCGGGCGTAGTCGGAACCCTCACCGGAACGCTCACGGCCCACACCACCGATGAGCGGTACCCGCTGACCATGGTCGAGATCTACCAGGTTGTAGACGGCGCGGTGCACAAGATCGACGTCTACACCAAGAACCCCCACGATCTCGCCGCGTTCTACGCGCGTGCCGAGGCAGGCACCCGATGACGACGCCACACGCCTGTTCTATCCGGCTTCGGCGATGCGGTCGAGCAACTCGGTGAGCATGCCGCGCTCGCCGGTGGTGAGGGCGGTGGTCTGTGGGAGGAGGGCACGCAGGGCGACTGCCGCGCCGGCGGCGCCGGGTGCCGCCGAGATGGGAACGTCGGTGGTGATCGTGGCGATGACGGCTTCCCTCGCCAGATGGGACACGGTGATGTCGCGGTGGTCCGGGGGAGTGGCGATGAGGGCCAGGGTGGTGCCGCCGCCGACGGCGTGGACCAGTTGGGTGGCTCGCGCCTCGTCGATGCGCAGTCGGCCTGCTTCGGCGATCCGGTGTATATGGGCGCCGAGAACTGCCAGTGCGGTCAGCGCCGCGGGCGAGGTGCCGCCAGGACGGGGCTCGGCATACATGAGGGTGTAGAGAGCCGGGTTGGCCAGGCCGAATTCCATGTTCAGATCCCAGCCGGTGCGCAGGTCCGCGACCGGGTCGTCGGTGGGTTCGAGACTGGTCTTCTCGCTCAGGTGGGCTGCGAAGCCGTAGGCCGCGACCGCGTCGAGCAGGCCTTGCTTGTCGACGAAGAGCCGGTAAATGGTCGGGGCCTGGACGCCGGCCGCGGCGCTCACCGCGCGGGTCGACACCGCCTCGCGTCCACCTTCCGCGAGGAGCTGGGCTGCGGCGGCGATGATCCGTTCGCGGTTCCTCTCGGCGGCAGCGGGGCGACCAGTCTCCATGGTTATACCGGCCAGATCGGCCACCAGGTCCTGGACAGACTCGTCCACGACGGCCAACCGGTCCGGGTCATCGCCCGCGACCCCGCACGGCTGAATCCACGGATCCGTGAGCGCATCGAGGTCGTGCAGGGATCGCACAGCGATCCCGAGGTCCTCGCCGCGGCATTCGCGGGCGCAGACAGCCTGTGGTGGCTGGTCCCCCCGAACCCCCGCGCCGCGGACATCCACGACCACTACCTCGACTTCACCCGCCCGGCCGCCGAGGCCATCAAGACCAGGGGCGTCACGCGCGTCGTCGGTGTCACCAGCCTGGGCCGCGCCTACGGAAAGCCCGCCGGGCTACTGTCGCCCGCGTTCGCGATGGACGAGATGATCGAGGGCACCGGAGTGAGCTACCGGGCCCCGACCAGCTTCCGCCAGTGGTGTCTTGAGGTACTGAAGCCTGCCGTCATGACCTGAACCACCATGCTGCGGACCGGCGACGACAATGGTCGTATGGCCACCAGTGTGGACCTGCGCGCCTACGCCGAGCTGAACGACTTCCTCCGCCCGGCCGCTCGGTATGCGGCGCAGCAGCGACCGGTCCGTCCGCATCAGACCGTCAAGGACATTGTCGAGGCCGCGGGGATCCCGCACACCGAGGTCGATCTGATACTGGTCAACGGTGAGTCCGTCGACTTCGGCCACCACCCGCAACCGGGTGATCGGATCGCCGCGTACCCGATGTTCGAAACTCTGGATGTCGGGCCGCTGACCAGGGTGCGGGCCCGCCCGCTGCGCGAACCGCGGTTCATCGTCGACGTCAATCTCGGCGGCCTCGCCCGGCTGATGCGCCTGATGGGACTCGACACCCGCTGCGACTGGGCCGCCGCCGACGCCGCGCTGGCCGAGACAGCCGCCGCCGAACATCGCATCCTGCTCACCCGCGACCGCGGACTCCTCGCGCGGCGCAACGTCACCCACGGCGTCTTCGTGCATGCGGACCGGCCGTTCGAGCAGATCGTCGAGCTGATCCGCAGGCTCGACCTGGCCGATCGCCTTGCCCCCTTCACCCGCTGCCTGCGCTGCGGCGGCCTCGTCACCGGCGTGGCGAAGAGCGACATCATCGATCGCCTCGAACCGCTCACCCGCCGCTATTACGACACCTTTCGCCGGTGCTCGGAGTGCGGGCGCGTCTACTGGGCGGGCTCACATCAGCGGCGGCTCGACAACACGGTCACCCGAATTCGCGCCGCGACGAGGGTTCGACGGGGCATCGACTAGAGGCGTCACTACCCGCAACAGAACGGATCAGAACCAGTTGTCGTCGGTGTCGAGTGCGGTTCGGTCCAGCTCGGCGAGCAGGTCCAGTTGTGGTGCGGTCTTGGGCAGTTCGTAGCGGAAGTAGTAGCGGGCGGCCGCGCGCTTGCCGTCGTAGAAATCGCCGTCCTCGCCGACGGTCGCCAACTCCTGCTCGAGCCAGATCCAGGCGATCACGATGTGCCCGAACGCCTCGAGATAGACGGCGGCATTGGCCATCGCCGCGGCCGGGTCGCCCGCGGCGAACATGGCCGCGGTGACGGCGAGCAGTCGCTGCCATGCGGCGTCGAGTCGCTCGGCGTGATCGCCGGGTTGTCCGCCGGCCGCGCGGGCCGCGGTCACGGTGTCGGCGATGCGCTCGCTCAGCAGGAGCAGCGAGGCGCCGTCGTGCTGGATCACCTTGCGGCCGAGCAGGTCCATGCCCTGGATGCCGTGGGTGCCCTCGTGAATCGGGTTGAGCCGGTTGTCCCGGTAGTGCTGTTCGACATCGTATTCGCGGGTGTAGCCGTAGCCGCCGTGGACCTGGATCGCCAGATTGTTGGCTTCCAGGCACCACTGCGATGGCCAGCTCTTGGCGACGCCGGTGAGGATCTCCAGCAGCCGGGTGTGCGCGCGGGCGGCCTCCGCGTCGGTGGCGGTGCGTTCAAGATCGATGAGCCGGTTGCAGTACAGCAGCAGTGCCAGCGCTCCCTCGCAGTAGGCCTTCTGCGCCAACAGCATTCGCTTCACATCGGGGTGTTCGATGATCGGGATCTGCGCGGTGGCCGGGTCCCTGGTCGTCAAGGCACGGCCCTGGTGACGGGTTCGGGCGTACTCGACGGATTTGAGGTAGCCGGTGTAGCCCAGCGCGGTGGCGCCGAGGCCGACGCCGAGCCGCGCCTCGTTCATCATCGTGAACATGTACGACAAGCCGCGGTGCGCCTCGCCGACGAGGTAGCCGACCGCACCCGGCGCTCCGTGCGGAGTGTGGCGGCCCTCGCCGAAATTGAGGACGGTGTTGGTGGTGCCCCGATAGCCCATCTTGTGGTTGAGCCCGGCCAGGACGACGTCGTTGCGCTCGCCGCGCGACCCGTCCTCGGCGACGAGGAACTTCGGCACGATGAACAGCGAGATTCCCTTGGTACCCGCCGGCCCGCCTGGGATCTTCGCCAGCACCAGATGCACGATGTTCTCGGTCAGTTCGTGATCACCGCCGGAGATCCACATCTTCGACCCGAACACCCGGTAAGTGCCGTCGGCCTGCGGCTCGGCGCGGGTGACGATGTCGGCCAGGGAACTCCCCGCCTGGGGTTCGGACAGGCACATGGTGCCGGTGGCCGTTCCCTCGATCATGGGGTGGACGAACCGCTCGATCTGGTCGGCACTGCCGTGCGCCGCGATCAGATTCGCGTTGCCGATGGTCAGGAACACATAGGCGGTGGTGCCGACGTTGGCGGCCTGGAACCAGCTCATGCCCGCGGCCTGCACGGTCGCGGGCAGTTGCAGCCCGCCGAGGGCCTCGTCCATGCCCGCGCCGATGAGGTTGGCCTTGGTGAACGCTTCGACCGCGGCGCCCACCTCCGGGATCATGGTCACCGTCGTGCCGTCGAAGGTGGGTTCGTTGCTGTCGTTGCGCTTGTTGTGCGGGGCGAAGTAGCGCGTCGCGATGTCCTCGCACAGCTCCAGGAAACCGTCGAAGGTCTGCTTCGAGTGTTCGGCGAACCGCGGCGCCGCGGTCAGGTCGTCTACCCGCAGCCATTCGTAGAGCAGGAAATCCAGATCCCGGCGGGAGATCAGGGTCGAGCGCACGGTCGTCCTCTCCGGGGTCTCCGCCTCGAACGGCGGCCCCTGTGCTGTCGGCACCAAGCTACCGACGATCGGTGATTGGTTCCGGGGAAACCC
>NZ_JBHXAY010000117.1:0-20175 GCF_042728775.1 Nocardia sp. NPDC060259 | reverse complement strand
GACAGCTCGATCCTCACCCTCACCCCTTTGTGGCGCCCCCCCCGAGGGGCGCGCCACTAAGGTGAGCTCGAACTCCGGCTACTTTGCGGATGCGGGCATCGGCGAGTTGATGGTCGCGAAATACTGCGTCACCGCAGCGAGCGCCACCGGGGCCGACACCAGCAGCTGTCCTGCGATGGTGCCGAGCGCGCCGGCCGCCATCGCACCGCCGAGACACCCGAGGGCCGCAGCGGGAAGGAACGGCCCGAACAGTCCGACGATGGTGGCGGCCGCGACCGTAGCGCCGGCGAGTCCGCCCAGTACACAACCCACTGCCGCGCCGCCGATGCCGCCGACCAGCGCGCCGATACTGATACCGAGGCCGATGGTGCTGGCCATGCGCGCCCACGCCGCCTGCTCCCGCTCATACGGGGTGCGCCAGCCCGACTGGTCTTCGAAGGGCAGCGCCACCGGCTGGTAGCTGGCGAGAACAGGATCGAGCCGCGGGGTCAGGGTGGCCGTATTCGCACTGATGTCGGCGTGGATCGGGAAGACGAAATCGTCGACGCGGAAGCGTAATTCGGTTCCGGCGAGCAGCTTTCCGCCAGCGGACTCGATTCTGAATACCCCGTCCTCGACGGACATGGAACCGCTATCGATGGTGATGGTGGCCGTGGTGGTGTCACTGGTCGCGGTGAACCCGACGCTCTCGGCAGAGTCTGCGGACGCGGTGCCCGCGGACAGCCCGAGCGCGGCGATGAGCGCGGCGGCGGCAAGCGTGTAGGCGCGAATGGTCATGGCGTGGAAGTCCTCTGATCGCGGGAGAGTTGGCTACTTGGCCGGGCACAGTGCGGCGGAGGTGATATCGGTCAGCGCACCCAGCGCGGTGCCGTGGTCGGCGTTCACGGTCGCCACGATGGTCCGCTCGCCGTCGCGGGTGCCCATGCTGTAGGTAAAGGCGCCGTTGATCGCGCCCGCCATGCCGTACGCCGTGGTGCCGCAGGGCAGCGTCTGCTCGAAGATGCCTGCGCCATAGCGGGTCTGCGGAATCCAGCCCGCACCTTCGGTGCTCACAGTCGTCCACATTTCCCGGTGCAGTTCCGCCGGCAATAGTTCACCGCGCAGGATCGCCTCCAGGAATCGGCTGAGATCGGCTGTGGTGGAGATGATTCCACCAGCCGCGTAGCCCCAGGAGGCATTGATGTCGGTGACATCGTGGACCGGGGCGGCGGGGTCGAGGCTGGCGAGGTTGGAGTACATGCGCGAGTGCGGACCGCGAATCGTGAATTCCCCGTCCGGCGGCAGGTAGGTGCCGGACAGCTGGAGCGGCACGACGACCAGTCGTTCGAGTTCCGCGGCGAAGGTTCGCCCGGTCACCTTCTCGATGATCAGGCCGAGCAGATCGTGGTTGACGTTCGAGTAGCGGAAGCCGCCGCCGGGGGCGAAGTAGGGCGGGAACTTCACTGCGATCTCGACGATTTCGACCGGTCCCAGGTTGTCGAAACGGTGTTCCAGGTAGTTCTGGCCGACGAAGTTGTCGAATATCGTCTGATCCTCCAGGAAGTTCCGCAGACCGCTGGTGTGGTTCAGCAGATGCCGCAGTGTGATCGCGCCGCCGTCATTGCCATTGCCCTGCACCAGGCCGGGCAACCACTTCTCCACGGTGTCGTCGAGGCTCAGTTCGCCCTCGGCGACAAGACGCAGTGTCATGAAAGCGGTGAACGCCTTGGAGATGCTGCCGACCCGAATACGGTCCTCGGCCCGCTGCTGGCGGCCGTCGGTGATATCGCCGGCACCTGCTCGGCCCCACCAGGAACGATCGCCATCACGCAGTTCGGCCGCGGCTCCCGGCAGACCGGTGGCGACCGCACGCTCGAGAGCCTGCTGGACGGCTTGACTGGCTTCGGGGGTGGCGTTGGCCGGCGTGGCGGCGGTGGTGCCGCAGGCGGCGGTGCCGATGGCGGTGGTGGCGACGACGAGTGCGGCGATGCGGGCGCGAATTGCTTTGGTGCTCATGATCTTCTCCTTGTTCGCGACCACTCGGTCGCTGTCGAGAAGAAGAGTGCGCGCCCTCGGATTCACCGTGGTTCCGCCGCGGTTTCACGCTCGGCCCACGGTGAAACCGGCTCGAATCCCGCAGGTGTGCAGTGATAGGTCCGGCTCCCACGTCGTCTACCGACTGCCCGGGCGCACCGTCGCCCTGTCCCGGGACTACCGGAGCCCGCGGCCGTCTCCGACCACCCCGGACTCCCACAGCACCTCGGCTTGGCATCGCGCGAGCGTCTCGCCATCAGCGCCTTCGGCGACCACGATCTCGAACCCCCCTCGGAGGCTCCTGTCGGCGGCTCCCACGGCGTGGAAGACTCTCGGGTGCATCATTGTCAGCCACCCTCGGCGGGGCACATCGAAGAAGGGAACGCGGGCGACCTGCGAATCTGCTCTGGCCGACTGGTAGTCGAGGCGGACTTCGCTCTGAGCTGAGAAGAGGCGGCGTTTCCTAGGTGTAGGTTCCCGGCAATTCGGAGGACTTCTGACTGATCCGGAACTCGCAGGCGCCCGGACAGCTCATGCCCGAGACCGGGGCTCGTATCGGCCGATCCCTTGGAGCAGTTGATCGACCACACGCTCGAGGAAGGGTTCGTCAATCGGCTGGTGGGTCAGCAGTGCACGAAAGTGCGCTGGCGCGATCAACGCCTCCAGAGCCATTGCTGCGTCGACGGTTTCGGGAACTTCGCCCCGAGCTACGGCACGGTCGATCATTACCCGTGCGAGCTCGAATCGTGACTGCCAGAACTCGATCCGACTGCTTGCCAGCACCGAATCGTCATCAGCGACAGCCATTGCCCGCGCCAACGCGATCCCCTGGGGGCCTGCTTGGTATGTCGCAATCGAGCGGGCGAATTCGATCAAATCCTTACGCACCGAACCCGAGTCGGGTATCGGCAAGTGCTGGGAGCTGAAGCTGAGCAGCGCGTCGAGGATGACGTGTTCCTGGGTCCCGCAGCGTCGATAGATCGAGGACTCGTGCACCCCGGCGAGCCTTGCGACCTCGCCGATACTCACCGCGTCGGGACCGTTCTCCGCGGCCATTGAATCGAATCCGAGAGGTCGCGCAGCGGTGCGTCGGCATGGGCGTCACCGCCGGGCCCGAACTCCTCACCCGCGCAACAACAGCGCGGGCTCCTATTCCTGCGAAACTGTAGGGTTTTCAACCCACTCGGCGTACTTCTCGATCGTCCACGGCACCGGTGTCGCGCTGATCTCGGGCCCGCTCCACGGATGCAACTCCGCGACGCGTTCGGCGAGACGGTCCCGACCGGCTGCGGCGACGCGGAACGTCAACCTCCACTCCGGGCCGGTGCCGACTTTCCCGAGGTGCCAGAAAACGCTGTCCTGCTTGACGATCTCGGCACCAGCGGCGAGACGATCACCGACGACACTCGCTGCGATCGTGTGCGCGTCGTGTTTGGTAGGCAACGTCGTGGTCACGGCCCACACGCGAGATTCGGAAGTCATGATGTCGAGGCTAGCGCCGGGCGGTCGCGGTGGCGGCGATGTCACCACACGCCCGCACCGCCGCGGCCGGCGGCGGGTCATCTAGACCGCGAGATCAGCGCCGACGGTCTGCTCCGACACCCCAGCCTCCGCGGTATACGTACCGACAAGACCCCCGACGAGGTCGGCCTGCCCAGCTGACATCAGGTGCAGGCCGGCCAGCTCGTGCGGCTGGTGGAAGTGATGGCACTACCGCAGATCTCGCTGGGCGTCGTGCCTTTGATGCACGAACGCGGCGATGTCGGCTCTGCGGGATTCTGGATCGTCGACGACGACGTGGTCGCGCTGGAGCCCCCGATGGCGAGCATCCAGGTTGAACTGCCGAGCGTGCTTGGGGCGAGGGCGATTTCGAGCTACTTTGTCAGACCTAGCAGAGCGGCTGTGAGGCCGTAGTCGGGACCGAAGTCTTGCATGTTCCCCGTGCGGCAGCCGTCCGCGCGCATCTGGATCCGCTCGCAGAAGACACTGATGATCTCACCCGACAACGCTGGACCGATCAGTGCGTGAGTGCGGAAGTAGCGTCCCTCCTTGTTCATGGTTCCGTCGATGTTCTGCATCAGCAACGGCACGATATCGACGAGTTCGATCATCGCGCCGGAATTGGCGCGTAGCTGGTTGGTGACGTTGGTCAGGCCGGTGAGTGAGGCGGCGAGTTCGTCCTGGTGCCCGGCGAATGTGGTGCTGGTGTTGGCCAGGAACGCGTTGAGCTGATCGAGGGTGGCTTGCAGGCCGGGGGCCTGTTCGGCCAGTAGCCCCGACATGGCGGTCATCCGGTTGCTGAAATCGCGCACGGACTGGTCGTTGTCGGCCAGCATCGTCGTCAGCTCGTTGAGCTTGATGATGATGGTGGAGATGGCGTCCTTGTTGTCGACACCGACCTTCAACGCCGAGGACAGGGCGTCGAGGGTTTCGCGGATCTTCTGGCCGTTGCCGTTGAGTACCGGGTAGAGCACCCGGCCCGAGAGCGGGCCGAGTCCTTCCTGGCCGGGTTCGGGCTCGAGTGAGGCGGAGAACTGGTCGATGGTCCTGATCATCGCGTCCAGCTCGACCGGGGTGCGGGTGCGCGCTTTGGGCAGGTGCTCACCGGACTTCATCGACTCACCGCCGGTGTAGGGCGGGGTGATCTCGATGTGGCGGTCGGTCACGATCGAGGGCGAGATGATCGCGGCGATCGCTTCCTTGGGGATCTTCACTCCGCCGTCGATGGTCATGTGGACCTCGACGTAGGTGCCCTTGGGAATGATCTTGTCGACCTTGCCGACGGCCAGTCCGAGGACCATGACGTCGTTGCCCTCGTACATGCCGGCGATGTTCTCGAAGTCGGCCGTGATCTCGGTTGCGGGTGTCAACGCGGGCAGGGATGCGCAGCCGCTGAGTGCAAGGGCGGCCGCCCCACCCGCCAACACATATCGCCATCGGGCCCTGGTCCTGTTTCTGGCCAGCATTAGATCCCTTCGAACCGAAAGAAGTGATGAGATGGTCACAGATGATAGAAGCAAACAGCAGAGTAGGTGATGAAATCATCAAATTTGACCGATGACTCGGCTTGTGGGCGGCACCGCGTCCGATCGATGCCCGCACTCGGTCGCGCTCTCCCGGCCATCTGCTCGGTGCTCGAATCGGCCGTGAGGCTGCGTGACTTGCTCGGCATGGGGGGTGGTCGGGTCTGCGAGCTCACAACCGGAACGGTATGGATGATGTCCGTCACTCATGAGCGATCTATCATTGCCCTCGTTGGATGTTCACATCATTATTGATGAAATAGTCATCATAGCCGCGTGCTGCGTGCCTTATACGGATCGGTGAACGGAAGGCCTGCTCTTCGGGCCGGTGGTCCAGTGCCGGCCACACACGCTGCTCGAGCTCGATACGTCTGTCAGGAGGAAAGATGGGTTACGAACCAGTCGCGTCGCGGGCTTTGCCGGCGTCCGGTAGCACGGTTGCTGGACGGGCCGGTACCGGGGGAGTCCTCTTCGCGATGTGTACCTGTCTGGTGCTGGTTGTCGCTTCGGTGTCGGCGCTCAACCTGGCGATGCCGGACCTGGCCATCGACCTCTCGGCGTCCACGACATCGCTGACCTGGATCGCAGACGCGTACACCGTTGCCCTAGCCGCGCTCGTGCTACCGATCGGCGCACTCGGCGACCGATTCGGTCGCCGGAATATCCTGATCGCGGGCACGATCGTATTCGCGATCGCGTCCCTTGCCGCTGCCTCGGTCGACACCACCGAATTGCTCATCGGATGGCGTGCCGTGATGGGCGTCGGCGCCGCCATGATCATGCCTGGAACGCTGTCGACCATCACAGCGGCCTTTCCCGCCAACCGCCGGGACCGCGGTGTCGCGATCTGGTCGGGATTCGCGGCAGCTGGCGCGATCATCGGCCTGCTCGGTGCGGGACTCCTTCTCGAACAGTGGAGTTGGCGCTCGATTTTCGTCACCAGTGCCCTGGTCGCCGTTCTCGGCGGACTGGCGGCGCTGATCCTGGCCCCCAACACCAAGGATGAGGAACGGCACCCGCTCGACCATCCGGGGGCGTGGACCAGTGCTGTAGCGATCGGCGCACTCGTGTACGGAATCATCGAGGGCAGCGAGGCGGGCTGGACGAGCTGGCCCGTCGTTGTGAGCCTCGCGGTTTCGGCGGTCGCGTTGACGTTGTACGCGGTGCTGGGGCTCCGCAACAACCACCCATTGCTGGACCCACGGCTGTTCGGAATCCCGGGATTCCGGGCCGGCGCGATCACGATCCTTGTGCAATTCATGGCCGTCTTCGGGTTCTTCTTCGTCGGACTGCAGTACCTGCAGCTGATCCTGGGCTACAGCCCGCTGAAGAGCGCCCTGGCGCTGGTCCCGATCGCCGTGGTGGTCTTGCCGACCAGCGTCCTCACTCCGCGACTGACCCGAATTGTCGGGATCAAGGCGGTGATGGGTGTCGGGCTGTTGCTGCTCGCCGCCGGCATGCTCGCGTTGTCGTTCCTGGAGGTCGACTCCGGCTACCTCCCGTTCTTCGGCGGCCTGATCGTCTCAGGGCTGGGCGTCGGTCTGACGAGCACCGTCGGCACCGCGGTCATCGTCGGATCATTGCGGATCGAGCAACAAGGCGTGGCCTCGGCGATGAACGACGCGACCCGCGAAGTCGGCTCCGCGGTCGGTATCGCGCTGATGGGGTCGGTCTTCGCGAGTCACTACAAGTCGGCACTGCCATCGGTCGACCAGTTGCCGCCGGAAGCCGTCCATGCGGTGGAGTCTTCCCCAGCGGCCGGCATCCATGTCGCGGGTCTGATCGGTCCGCAAGGCCCGGCGCTGGCCGAAGCGGTGCGGTCGGCCTTCATCAACGGGCTCACGGCGTCGTTGATCGCGGTGGGCGTCATCGTCGCTGTCGCGGGTGTCGGTGCGCTGCTGTTCGCACCGCACCAGCAGCCCACTCCGGAATAGATGCGGCGAACGTCTGTGTACGCGCCGGATCGCGTGAATCGAATCAGAAAGGAGCGGTTGGGGATGTCGAATCTGCGCCGCCTCGTCACCGTGCCCGCGATGGGGGTCGTGCTCTCCGCCGCGCTGTTGGCCGCCGGGTGTGGCATCCCCGGCGGGACGCATCAGAGCGACGGAAACTCAACGGCTGGAACCCCGCACGCCACGCCAAGGGCCGTTCCGGTGGAGGCGGTCGTACCCGGCGACGCCGGACATCGATGGGCGGCTGCCGCCTCCGCGGTCTTGACGCCCGGCATCCAGGCGAACACGCAGGGAGCTGGGCAATGCACGACGAACTATGTCTTCGTCGACGACACCGGTGGGGTCTATCTCGGCCAGGCCGCGCATTGCGCCTCCCTGGGTGAGTCCACCGAAACCGACGGATGTCAGGCCACGAGTCAGCCGCTCGACACCGCTGTCCAGTTCACTCGCCATGGCTCACTCCGCGGCGCCGGCACCAACATCGGTACCGGCCGGCTGGCCTACAGCAGTTGGCTGACCATGCAGCAACTCGGTGAGGCAGATCGAAACGCGTGTGCGTACAACGACTTCGCGCTGATCGAGATCGACCCCGCACTCGTCGATCAGGTCAACCCGAGCCTGCCCTACTGGGGTGGCCCGACCGGGCTGAACACCACCGGCACGCCCGCGGGGGACCGCGTCTACAGCTATGGGAACTCGAGCTT
This sequence comes from Nocardia sp. NPDC060259, assembly GCF_042728775.1. Classification (NCBI taxonomy): domain Bacteria; kingdom Bacillati; phylum Actinomycetota; class Actinomycetes; order Mycobacteriales; family Nocardiaceae; genus Nocardia; species Nocardia sp. NPDC060259. The sequence continues at coordinate 12,483 of NZ_JBHXAY010000117.1, read as the reverse complement.
GCGCGCCGGTCTCGCGGCGCTGTCGCCCCAGCGAGGCGAGAGCTTCGCCGATGACAGCTCTCTCGGCGGTTGGTCCCACGCGCTGAAATCGCCGACCCCCGGTATTCCGGGCGACAGCGGGGCCGCCTTCCTCGACAGCGAAGGACGGGCCGTCGGCACGCTCTCGACGATGGGGATCGGGCTCCCCATCGTCAACAACATCGGCGACCTCAGTCGTGAACTCGCCTACGCACGAGCGCATTCCGGGATCTCCGGGCTGCGCCTCGTGTTCGGAACCGAAGCATTCGACCCCAACCGGTGACAAGGAGTGGACAACGTGATTGCACGACGACGGATTGGGCGCTGGTGGGCCGGCGCGGTGGTCTGCGCCGCGTTGCTGGTCGGGGGCTGCGCCGCCGGTACCGCCGGGCTCACCTCGGGCACGCAAGCAAGCTCGGACGAAGCTCGGGATCAGCTGCTGCTGACGTCGAGTGAACTGCCCGCTGGATCTTCCCCGGTCGAGGTATCGGAAGACCGGATCGCCGACGGATTCGCCACCGCGGCGGGGGTCGCTGACTGGAGCACCACCGCCGGACCGTTGACCGTGATGCCGGCAGAATGCGGACCGGCGCAGAAGGACCTCGCGAATCAGCTGCAGCAGCTCACCGGCAATGCGTCATTCGCGGGCGCGCAGACCGTCGATGGCATCGTCTTCACGGAAGTCATCTCCGACACGGCCGTAGACCTGGCCTCGATCTCGGACATCCTTGCCCGATGCGGACAGATGACTGTGTCCGCATCGGTATTGGGCAAAGAAGTGAGCAGCACGAGCGTGGACATCTCGACCCTGTCCACGCCCGGCGATCTGAATACGCTGGGTGCCACCGCATTCCACACCGCGGTCCGTTCCGATGTGGTCGGGCAGCAGGCCATGGCCACGAGCTCCTACACCGGGTGCGCAGTCATCGGCGGCATGACCATCGTCGTTCGCGCCGAGAATCTGGCAGGGGGCGGCGAGAGCGCGTTCGTGGCCGTCTTCAACTCGGCCGTGGAGAAGGTGCGGGCCGCCATGCAGTAGCTCCTGCACTCGATGCCGTCACCGACAGGGCGTTGCCTGCCCGGTCCTGGAAGTTCGGAACAGGAGGATGCGGATGACACATCACTCATATATGATGAACTTATCAAAGAATGCCCTTGCCTTCGTCACGTGACGAACGCAACGGAGATGAGAGGAAGCTGCTGTCCATGGATCGGATCGACGTACATCAGCACCTGATACCGCCCGTGTATCGGGAGGCGCTGATCAGTCAGGGGATCAGCGCCGCGGGTGGACGCGAGGTACCGGCCTGGTCGGTGGACTCTGCCCGGGAGATGATGAACGAATCCGGGATCGGGGCGGCGGTGCTGTCGGTGTCGACCCCGGGAACCAGCTTTCTGGCCGACCCGGACGACGCCGCGACCCTCGCCCGTGCCGTGAACGACTTCTCCGCGGCTGTCGCAGACCAGGAGCCCGACCGCTTCGGCTTCTTCGCGACGGTTCCGTGGCCGGACGTGGATGCGGCTGCCGCGGAGGCGACGCGGGCACTGGACACCCTCAACGCCGACGGTGTGGTGCTGCTGAGCAACGCGCGCGGCGTGTACGTCGGGCAGCCGAACCAGGACGCGCTGTTCCGGGTGCTCGACGAGCGTTCGGCGGTGGTGTTCGTGCATCCGGCGGATGTGCCGGGACCGACCGTGGACGGAGTGCCGCCCTTCGCCACCGACTTCCTGCTCGACACGAGTCGCGCCGCGTACCTGCTCGTCCGCAATGAGATTCGCCGACGATATCCCAATATCCGGTTCATCCTCAGCCACGGCGGCGGGTTCGTACCATACGCCGCGCACCGGATGGCGCTGGCGATCTTCAGCGAGACCGGGCGCAGTCCCGTCGAGGTGCTCGAGGAGTTCGCCGGCTTCTACTTCGACACCGCATTGTCCTCGAGCGCGGCGGCGCTGCCGAGCTTGCTGGCCTTCGCCGATCCCGGTCACGTGCTCTACGGCAGTGACTGGCCCTTCGCGCCACAGGCCGCAGTGGCCTGGTTCGATGCCGGACTGGGGGAGTTCGACGGTGTCAGCCGAGACGCTCGAGACGCGATCCGCCACGGCAACGCCGCCGCGCTGCTTCCCCGCTTCGGCGGAGCACCGGCCGCCGTGCCGACGGCTCCGCTGTTGACACGGACGCGCCGCGAGCTGCGCAGGCGCGCCTTCGGGGCGATCGCGCGGGCGGCCTCTCGGCGGGCCTGACTCAGCGGCCTACGCCCCGGTCTGCAGGGGCAGGTCGGGGTTGGTGGGCAGCTCGGGCAGCGGGGCGGAGCTGAGGCGTTGCGCGGACCGCTTGTTCATGCCGAACATGCGCAGGGCTCGATAGGTCATCTCGTCGGCGAGTGCGGCCGCGTCCGCGTCGGGTTTGGCGTCGAGCAGCTGGAGCAGTCCGAGCAGTGTTCCGCCCGCCGCCATGATGGCCAGATCGGGATCCATCGGTTCGAAGCGCCCGGCCTCCTGGGCGGCGATGATGTCCTGGCGCGCGCTGGGTGCGAGCCCTTGATCGCGCAGCATCACTCCCATGCCGGAGTGGAGGACGACGCGCACCATCTCTGGGAGCTGGCGTTGCAGCCGACCGGTCAGCCGGAAGCTGACCGCGAAGATCTCCGCGGGGTCGTCGTAGCGGGCCACGATGTGGTCCCGCATCTCGTTGTAGACCTTCAGCGCGGACTGCACGGCCTCGTCGAAGAGCTGTTCCTTGGAATCGAAATGGTTGTAGAAGGATCCGAAACCGACGTCCGCGGCGTCGGTGATCTCCTTGATGCTCACCGCCGACTGGCCTTCGGACAGGAACTTCCGCGCCGCACCGAGCAATGCGTTGCGCGTGCGTTCCCTGCGGCGATCGGTACGCGTGGGTGCGATCTGTTCGGCTGTCATCTGCCCTCCACCTCGAGTTGCCGCAAGAATCATAACTGATCGTACATTCAGTACCGATTCGTGCGCAGATGTGTGACGGTGGTATCTCATGTACGTCGAGTGAGGGCGTCGACGTACCGATCGATCGTCGCGGGCAGGGCGGATGAGGGGCATAGGCGAGCGACATATGCGTCGAACGTGATGCCCCTCATCCGGACTCGCGCTTGGAATCTAACTTCGGCCGTAGATTTCGTCGATGAGCGCGGCGTGATTGGCGACGACCGCGGCACGTTTGACCTTCAAGCTCGGCGTGAGCTCGCCGGCTTCCACGCTGAGCTCGCGGGGAATGATCCGGTACTCCTTGATCGTTTCCCAGCGATTCAGCGACGCGTTCACCGCATCGATCGCGGTCCGGACGGTGTCGCGAATCGCTTCCTGCTGCATCGATGCGGTCACCGCGGTATCCAGGGTGAGCAGAATGCTGGCGAAGTGTCTCCCGTCGGCGATGACGACAGCTTGCGAGACGATCGGGCACGCGGACTTCACGGCCGACTCGATGGCTGTCGGCGCGATGTACTTGCCCCCGCTGGTCTTGGCGAGGTCCTTCTTTCGATCGGTGATGGTGAGGAAGCCGGACTCGTCGACCTGACCGATGTCGCCTGTCGAGAACCAGCCGGAGGGTGAGATCACAGCGGCTGTTTGGATGGGGAGGTTGTGGTAGCCGCGCATCACGCCCGGACCGCGCAGGAGAATCTCGCCGTCCTCGGCGATGTCGACTTCCATGCCGGGGAAGGCTGTTCCGACGGTGCCGATCTGTGCGGTGCCCGGCCGGTTGACGAACGATGCTCCCGTGGTTTCGGTCAGCCCGTAGCCTTCGAGGATCGGTAGTCCTGCGGCCTCGAACCACTCCGCGATCTGGGGCGCCAATGCCGCACTGCCCGACACGAGGTATTCGAGGTTGCCGCCGAACCGCGAGCGGATGCGGGAGAACACGAGCCGGTCGGCGATCGCGAGCGCGGCCGAGTGCCAGGGTGGGATCCGCTTTCCGGACTGCCGGCCTCGCACCGCGGCGATGCCGAGCGAGAAGGCCCACCGGTAGGCCGCCGCGCTGAGCCCGCCGGAAGCCGTGGCGGTGGTGGCGACCCGGCTGTAGATCTTCTCGAAGATGCGAGGTGCGGCTGCCATGAACGTGGGCTGGATGACCGGAAGATTGTCGATGATCCTGTCCAGCCGGCCGTCGATGGCGGTGATGAATCCGATCTCGTACTGCGCCGCCAGGAGCAGCTTTCCGAAGACGTGGGACAGCGGCAGCCACAGGAACTGCACGTGGTCCGGCCGTACCACCTCCTCGGTGGCGACCGCTGCTCCCAGATACAGCCAGTTCCCGTGGGTCAGCTCGACACCCTTCGGGCGCCCGGTCGTGCCCGAGGTGTAGATGATGGTCGCCAGGTGGTCGGGGGCGAGCTGTGCCAGTGCCTCGTCGATCGAGGCCGGGTTGGCTGTCAAGTACTGCCGCCCGGCCTCGATCGCCGCTGTCCACGACAGCACCCCGGGTTCGGAGCTGTCACCGTCGAAGAGGACGACCTGCCGGATCGCCCCGACGAAGCCGGATTCTGTCCGCAGCTTCCGCAGCTGTTCGACGTTCTCGACGAACGCGACCGCGGCGCCGCAGTCGGTGAGGATGAAGGCGACGTCTTCCGGGTTCGTCGTGGGATAGACGGTTGTCGCGGCCGCCCCGGCCAACGATATGCCGAGGTCGGCGAGCACCCACTCGATTCGGGTTGAGCTGGCGACAGCCACCCGATCCTCGGCGCGGACGCCCATGCCGAGCAGCGCGGCGCTGAGCTCGCGCGCTCGGACCGCGGTCTCGGACCACGTCAGCGACTGCCAGTTGTCAGCGTGATCCGGGTACCGAAACGCTTCTGCCTGAGGGTTACGGTCGCACTGGGCCAGAAATCGGGCGCCGACCGAATCGAACCCGGTGTGGGTGACAGGCAATGGACTCTCTTTCACTTGAAATCGACTGCTGCGAACAGTTGTCGGGGGGTAGGGATTTCGATCTCGTCAGACGCGGGCCGGCCGGTCGAGCCGCACGACCCCGCGAGACAGCGCAGACGACTCGCTGCCCGCCTGCTGAATGGTTCCGTCCGGCCGGACGAGAACGGCTCCCGCGCCGTAACCCCGCAGCCACCGGCTCAGGATCGCGGACGAGGTCGCCTCCACGACAACGGCATGACGGCTCTCGAGCTCTCGCCGCAGGGCGGCATCGATCGGCACGTCGGTGACCACCGCGTACCGGCCCGCGATGAGGTCGTCGAGACGGCGGCCATCGGCGAGCCCCGGGTTGGGGATCAGTCGGCCGACCGCTCCGCGGTACCGGCGCGGAGCATCGACCAGGGCGCTGCGGTGGAGCGCGGGTGTCTCACCGGAGGCGACGAGGCGAGACACCAGCGGCATGTATCGAGCGCAGATGCCTACGCCGCGGCGTACCCGGTCACCGAGCCGGCCGCCCGCGGACATGACGACGCCGACGGTCCGCGCCAGGCGAATCATGGCTTGTGCGTGCGGCTTACGCTCGATCTCGTAGGTGTCGAGGATGTCGTCGGACAAGCGCCCCTGCAGCACTGCGGCGAGTTTCCACGACAGGTTGGCGGCATCGCGAAGGCCGGCGCCCATGCCCTGACCGATGAACGGGGGCGAGAGATGCGCCGCGTCACCGAGGATGAAGATCCGGCCGAGACGCCAGCGGTCGGCGAGCGCGGCACGAAAGGTGTACTCCGCGACTCGGACGAGCTCGAGGGCATCGAGCGGTACGCCGTCGAGCCAAGGTCGGAGTCGCGGCAGGAGCTGCGCGATGTCCTGGAAGTCCGCCGCCTTCTCGCCGTCGTCGAGCCGGAATTCCCAACGGTATCGGGTGTCGCCGATACGCATGAAGGTGGCGGCGTGCGTGGCATCGCAGACTTGCTGGATGCCGTCCCATTGACCGAGGTCCGCCGCGGTGCGGATGTCGACCACCAGCCATCGTTGCCGGAAGCTACCCTCGCGCAGCTCGGTACCGATCGCGTCGCGAACCCTGCTGTTGGCGCCATCGCACCCGAGTACGTACCGCGCCCGGATGCTGCTCGGTTCGCCGGTGGATCGATCGGTGTATTCGACTCGGACGCTGTCGATCTCGTCGATGACGCCGGTGACCTCGACCTCGCCCCGCATCGTCACCGACGGGTACCGGCCGAGGTTGTCTCGCAACAGTGCTTCCAGTACCGGCTGATCGAACAGGTTGGCCTCGACGTGGCCGTTGGAGCCACCGTTCGGATCTCGGTCGAACTGTGCGAGGACCTCATGGTCGACGCTGTCCAGAAGTCGTAGGCCCAGAGCGGGTCGCGATGTCGCGTCGAAAGCCTCGCCCACGCCCAGCCTGGTGAGAATCCGGCGTACCTCACCGTCGAGGTGTACTGCCCGCGGTTGCGGATACACACCGGGCCAGCGCTCGAGGACGACACACTCGATTCCGTACTGCGCGAGCAGGGTCGCCGCAGTGAGACCGGTCGGTCCCGCGCCCACGATGGCGACGGGCACGATCGAAGTGCTCATGCCGTCGGCCTGTCGCTGGTGCCGCGAGGTGCGGATATCCGACCAGGGAGTGCCGACCAGGCGATCACCGTGCGTACCGCACAGCCGTACGTTGCCTGCCCAGATCGACGGCGCCGTCGTCGGTGGCGATCGCCGCTTCGATGACGTCACCGTGCTGGAGATACTTCGAGTTTTTGGCCTGGCGGTCGAAGAACAGCTTCCACTTGATCTTGGGCGGCAGCATCGCGCCGATGACCTCCACCGGCTTGGCAGGCGCGCTGATCGCGGTCCCCACCGGGGTGCCGGTGAGGAGCAGATCTCCGGCGTCCATGCGCTGGAACCGGGACAGCGCCCGCACGGTGTCGAGCGGCTTGTAGATCATGTCGGCCACGGTCATGTCCTGGCGCTTGTCGCCGTTGACCCACAGCCGCAGCCGCAGGTCGACGAACCGTTCCAGCTCGCCGTCTTCCAGGAGTACCAGCGCGGGGCCCGTCGGGGTGAAGGTCGGGTACGACTTTCCCTCGTAGTACTGAGTTTGCGGCAATTGCACGTCGCGTGCGGAGATGTCGTTGGTGACGACGAGTCCTGCGATGTAGTCGCCGAGGTTGTCGGCGTCGATCTCGGCACCGACGGGCATCTCCTTGCCGAACACCAGCCCGATCTCGACTTCGTAGTCCAGCAGCCGCACATGGCTCGGACGAATGACGTCGTCGTGGGGCCCGCTGATCGATCCCGATGTCTTCCTGAAGAAGGTGAGTGGTACCGAGTCGGGATCGCCGCCGGAATCCTTCACGTGGGAGGCGAAGTTCGTCATCTGAGCGACCACTCGACAGGGGGTCGTCACCGGGGACAGCAACGCGAGCTCGTGTACCGGGACCAGGTCGGCGTTGCGGGCGGCATCGGCGATCGTGGCACGGTCGGCGAGCAGCTCGGCGGTCGTGGTGGCGCTGGTCTCGATGCGGGCCGCGCCCGCGCCGGTGTGCAGCCACCAGCCGTCGATTGTCCGGAGAACGGTGTGTGTCATGAGCGAGCTACTTTCATCAGGCCGACGAGGCGGCGGAGGTCGAATTCGTTGTCTTCTTCACGGAGTGCGCTGACCATCGCGCCGAGTTCTGCCGCGGCGTGCCGACCGGGTGCGACTCCGAGGAAGTCGGCGGTGGCGGGCGGTCCCCACTGCGCGAGGCCCGAGGCGGTCATCGGAGCCCAGCCGGGTGCCTCGGTGTTGTCGAACAGGTCGCCGTCGCTGAAGTGCTCCACCATGAATCCGTCCGGATCTCGCCAGTAGTCGAAGATCTGACTGCCCTGGACGTGCCGGCCGATGCCCCAGGAGTGGTGGTAGCCGTGGTCGTGCAGGTAGGCGCCGCCTGCGGCGAGGGTGTCGAGGTCGGGCACCTGGAAGGCGGAATGCACGTACCGGTTGCTCGGCCCGAGGGTCAGGGCGAGGGTGTGGTGATCGGTCGGGATCGACCCCTGGTCGCAGCGGATGAAGCTCATAACCGGGCCACGTTCGCGTTGCCGGTCGTAGTAGAGGAAATCGCTGACGATGAGGCCGAGGTGCTGGAGGTACCAGTCGAGGGTTTCCCGATAGCGAGTGGTCTGTACAACGACGTGTCCGAGTCGCTGGATCGGTGCGGGTTCGCGCGGCGGTCGCTGGGGCCTGTTGATTCGTATCGTTTCGTCCCCGCGGTTCCAGTCCAGCGGGGCAGGGGTCGGTAGGGGATCGAGGCGATGCGTTTCGGCCACCACGCGCACCCGGAGGCCGCTGGGGTCCGTCGTGCCGACCGTCCAGCCACCGAGCGACTCCTGCAGCGGGAATGTCCTGGTGTCGAGCGCTGTTGCCAGCCGCTCGAGATCGGTCAGGTCGGCGGCGTGGAAGACCGGGCCGGTGAACCGCGAGACGGCCCCGCGGCGGATCCGGACGCACGGAGCTCCTGCGCGGGCGCCGCGTAGTTGCAGTTCGTGCTGGTCACGGTACGCGGTGCGGAAGCCGAACGCGTGGGCGAACGCCTCGGCTCGGATCAGGTCGGGCTTCTCGAATTCCAGCCAGGCGAGGTCGAGGACCTTGATGACGGGATTCGGGTGTCTGCCGGGATGCTCGCCGGGTAGGGCGCCGTGTTCGCTGTGTATCCCTGTGTGTGCATCGCGATGGCCATGCATCGGTGACTCCTTCGCTTGACTGACGATATCATCACTCAAGACGTATCTGTCAGTCAAGGGCTATTGGATGATATCGTCAACTATGAGTATGCGATCATTGATGCGAGGTCGGGATCGATGGATTCCGAGTGGAGGGCATGATGGATGACGGTGCGAGCACCAATCGTCTGGAGCGGCGAAAAGCGCGAACTCGGGCCGCGCTCGTCTCAGCTGCGCAGGTCTTCATCGCCCAGGGCAGACTCAACGTGCCCATTTTGGAGATCACGCAGGCCGCGGACGTCGGCATGGGGTCGTTCTACAACCACTTCTCGAGCCGGGAGGAACTCCTGCAGGTGGCGGTGGGGGAGGTCCTCGACCGGCTAGGCGCCGTGCTGGATGAGCTGACGGCCGGGATCGACGATCCGGCGCATGTCTTTGCCCAGAGCTTCCGCTTGGCCGGCAGACTCCATCGGCGTGAGCCCACCGCCAGCAAGGTTTTGCTCGCGGAGGGACTTGTTTACGCGGGCTCGGGCAAAGGAGTCGCCGCACGGGCGCGCCGAGATATCGAAACGGGTGTGCGAGCAGGTCGATTCTTAGTGCGCGATGTCGAGCTCGCGCTGGTTATCGTGTCGGGCGCTGCGCTGTGTCTCGGGCAGTTGCTGCACGAACAGCCGACTCGCGACGACTCCGCGGCCGTCGATCAGGTAGCCGAAGACCTGCTTCGGATGCTCGGGTTGAGTGTGAACGAGGCGCACGACATAAGTCAGCGCCCCTTGCCTGAGCTCTGAGTCGGCCTATGCCTTGCCCTGGGAAGGTCGATGTGGGGTGGCCGGCCGACGTCGCTGACGGCCGGGCGCGACACGGGGCGACCCCATGGGTTGGTGATGTAGCTGCTGATCGAACAGCCATGCTTGCGGCCTGAGACAGGCTGGCGCCGTGGTTCTTTCCCCTGAGCTTTGCTGTCGGCCGGCGGTTGTTCACTGTGGGTACGGCGTAGACCCACAGCGAACAACGACTCGTCGGATCGGTTCAGCCGATAGCCCCGGACAAGGTGGGAAGCATCTTGACCACCTGGGCTTCCCAGTACATCCAGGCGTGGATGCCGGCGGAAGGGAAGTTGTAGGTCACAGCAGGTGCCCCCAGTGCGGTCATCCGCGCCTGGAACGAACGTGAGTTGCTCAGGGAGAGTGTCTCGAGCGCTGATCCCTCTGCCGCCGCCCGACTCGGCTCACCCGACTCTGTCGGCACACCGGTTGCGGCCGACACCCAGACCCTGGTCCCGTTCTTGATCAAGTCGGGCGCGAAGAACATGGGATCCATTCGTTCCCATTTATCGGACGTCGGCGAACTGATCATGCACGCGATATTGTAGCCACCGGCCTTGGCCATCGCCGCGGCGATCGCCCCGCGCATGCCCGGCGCCGAAGGGCTGAGATATCCGGACAGTGATGCGGCATAGCTGAACTGACTCGGGTGGTGGGCCGCGAGCGCCAGCGCAGCGCTTCCGCCCATCGAGAGTCCCACTACGCCGTTACGTACCGGGGACAGGCCGAGTCGTTCGTGCAATGCGCCAGGCAGTACCCGAGTCAGCAGTGTTTCCCAGGTGTAGGTGTAGGATTTTCCGGGGCCGGTCTCCGCTGTTTCCACCGAAATATTTGCGATTTCGGATGGTGAGCTCTCCGGCTGACGGGAGGGGCGGTCCCAGTCCATGTAGAAGCTGGACTGTCCGCCGATCGGCATCACAACGTTGATATTGTTTTCCGTCAGAGTTCGAGCGACCTCTGTTTCGATTTCCCATCCGTTGAGGTCTTCGCGTGCCCACATGCCATCGAGGGCATACACCACACGCTGTGTGTTGCCGTCTGCCGCGCGGAATACTCGGCTCTTGACGGGCCCCATGTCGGAGTCGACCCAGAAGTCGACTCCGGTCGGGTTGAAGGCGGCGTTCGCGCGAGGCACGGTCGTGTAGACGAGAAGTACTGCGAGCGATGAGAACAGGGACAGCCAAAATGTCATTCGGGCGAGCGCGATCAACGCTTCGTCTCTTTTCTGGGGTAGTCGGATCCAGTTGTGCGACCGGTCGGCTGGGCGGCGCCCAGCTCGAATTGGATCCTACGGAGCAGATATGAAGATTCTGGCTGCCTGATTCTGAGACAAATTTTAATCCAGGTCGCTTCTCAGCACGTACCCGACGCCATGGATGGTGTGAATCAATCGGTCGCGGTCACCTGATTCCAATTTGCGTCGAAGGTGAGAAATGAAGACTCCGACCACGTTGCTCTGCGTCGGAAAACTGTACCCCCACACCAGTTCGAGGAGCTGCTCGCGGCTTACTGTCTGACCGTGGTGCAGGGCGAGAGTATGCAGCAGGTCGTACTCGCGCCGCGTCAGGGCGATTTCCTTGCCCGCGATCGTGACGCGTCGAGACGAGTCGCTGATCTGAAGCGGACCGATTGTGAAGGTAGGTGGGTGGACGACCTGCTGGCCGCGGGTACGGCGCAGCATCGCGTGGAGACGTGCGGTGAGTTCCTCGAGAACGAACGGTTTCACGAGGTAGTCGTCAGCGCCCACCTCGAGGCCTTCGACTCGCTCGGCGAGGCCGGTCTTCGCGCTGAGGATGCATATCGGTACATCGCTACCGAGCGCACGGATCGCACGAATCACCTGGAGTCCGTCGAGATTCGGCATCTGGAGGTCGAGGACTATCGCGGCCGGTGGATGGCTTCTGAAAACATGGATCGCCTCGACTCCGTCGGCTGCTGTACGCACCTCGAAGCCGAGGAGGGTCAGCCCCCGCTCGAGCGACTCGCGGATGTGCACCTCGTCGTCGACGACGAGGACCGGGTCCGGTGCCTGATAGCCAATGGTCGCCGGCGTCACCGCGCCTGTGTGGGGTTCCGTCACGAATGCAGACCGACAAGTTGGTCGCTGGCCTCGCGAAGACGCTGCCCCAGGATCGGGTCCTGTGCCTCCATGGACGGCAGGCGCAGCTCACCGTCCTCGAAGTAGCCGCCGGTGGTCTCTTTCAGTGCAGGGTCCGTGGCGAGGGCGGTGAGTCGGTGAGCCCCGTCGGCTGCTGGAATCATTCGTACGCGCTTGACCGCTGCCACGATCGGCTTGGCGAACCACGGGGCGTTGTTCCATATGCCGGTGGCTACCATCCCCGGGTGAACGGCATTGACCGTGACCCTGGACTGTTCGAGCTCCGCGGCAAGGCTTCGGGCGTACAGGACGTTGGCGAGCTTGGACCTCGCGTATGCCTTCATGGTCGAGTAGCCGCGAAGGTAGTGGAGGTCGTCGAAGTCGATGTTGCCGCGGTAGTGCGCGGTGGATGCCGTGATCACGATGCGGGCTGACTCCGGGGACACGAGCAGCGGCTTGACGGACTCGGTCAAGAGGTATGGCGCAAGATGATTGACGGCGAAGGTGGCTTCGTATCCGTCTCCGGTCGTGGTATGCGACGCAAACACCGCGCCCGCATTATTGATCAGGATGTCGATCGCGTCGTACCGATTGCGTACTGTCGTCGCGAGAGATCGCACGGAGGCGAGCGACGCGAAATCGGCCTGGAGCACATCCGTTCGGGCGGCGCCCGCCGCACGGGCTCTTGTCGATGCGGCTTGCAGCCGGGCTTCGTCTCGGCCGACCAGCACGAGGTGCGTGCCAGGAGCGAGTTGGATGGCGCATTCCAGGCCGATGCCTGACGTTGCGCCAGTGATGAGAATTGTCTGCACGACCCCTCCGCGGTCAAGATCAATAGTGATGACTTAATCATATGTGGTTGTTGTGACTGGAAGGCAATCGGCAAACCGGGCTCAGGGAGCTGCCGGGCGCGCAGAGGGCCGCTGCGCGCCCGGCGGC
>NZ_JBHXAY010000116.1:0-20191 GCF_042728775.1 Nocardia sp. NPDC060259 | reverse complement strand
GCGAAGTACTGGCCGCGGTCGAGCGGGCCCACACCGACCTCGCGCTCGGCACCGCGTTCGTCCCGGCGCCACCGGCGATGACGCTCGGTGGCGCGGCCTTCGTGCCGATGGTCGCCGCCGCCGAATCCGCCGGGGCGGCCGCGGTGAAACTGCTCGCCGACCTGCCCGCCAACCGAGACCGCGGGCTCCCGGTACAGCGGTCGGTGATCGTGGTGACTTCCGCGGCCGACGGCAGCTGTGAGGCACTGATCGATGGACGGCTGGTCACCGCCGTGCGCACGGCCGCCGCCAGCGCGGTGGCGACGAAACACCTCGCACGGCAGAATAGTTCGGTCCTGGGACTGGTCGGCGCGGGAGGCCTCGCCGTCGAACACACCCGCGCGATCGCCCTGGTCCGCGACCTGAGTGCCGTGCTGGTCTGGTCGCGCTCGGCGGAGACGATCGAGCGGTTCCGCGCCGCCGTCGCCGATCTCGGTCTCGAGGTGCGGGCGATGGCCGGACCGGAGGCGGTGACCCGCGCCGCCGACATCCTGTGCACGCTGACTCCGTCACGGGAACCGATCGTGCGGGGCGCGTGGTTCGGCGCCGGCCTGCACGTCAACGCGGTCGGCGCACCCCCGCGCGCCGACCACCGCGAGGTCGACGGCGAAGCGATGCGCCGCGCGAGCGTGGTCGTAGACTCGGTCGGTACCACGCTCACCAAGTCCGGTGACACGCTGCTCGCCCTCGCCGAGGGCGCGATCACCGAGGCGGCGGTGAGCACCGAGCTGGGTGAGGTCATCGCGGGCCGGACCCCCGGTCGTGTCGGCGACGGCGACATCACCCTGTTCAACTCGGTCGGCATCGGCCTGCAGGATCTGGCCGCCGCCCGCCTGATCATCGACAGGGCTCGCGCCAACGGCATCGGAACGGAAGTGGACCTCGCGACATGACCGCACTCACCGAGATCGACATCACCCACCTGCGTCGCGCCATCGACCTCGCCGGTCAGGCATCGGCGCGCGGTGACCGGCCCTTCGGGGCGGTCGCCGTCGACCGTGACGGCCGCGTGCTCGCCGAGGGCGCGAACGCGGTGAGCACCAGCGGCGACGTCACCACCCACGCCGAACTGGTCGCGATCACCACCGCCACCGCGGCCGGACACGCCGAGGCGTTGCGCGGCTCGACCGTGTACGCGAGCGGCGAGCCGTGCCCGATGTGCGCCGCCGCCATGGTGTGGGCGCGAGTCGGGCGGATCGTCTTCGCCGCGGCGGCCGCCGAATTCGGGCAGATCCTGCCAGGCAAGCCGACTTTCGCGCTGACCTGCGCCGACCTGGTCGCCACCTCCAACGTGGCGGTCGAGGTCAGTGGACCACATCTGGGCGAGGAAGCCCTGGACGTCTTCCGCGCCGCCGCGAGGGGCTGACCCGGAGTCCCGGTCGCCGCCACGGCGACCGGCACCGATCACCGGACCGGAACGGACTCTCCGCCCAGGTCGCGCTGTTCCTCGATCGCCTCGGGCGTGCCGGGCACCTGGGTGCCGCGCAGCGAGACGCCCTTGGTCTCGATGAGGAAATAGGCGGCGATCAGGCCGACCAGACAGGCGCCGAACATGTAGTACGCCGGGAACAGGTGATCGCCGGTGGCCTCGATGAGCGCCTGGTTGACCACCGGCGCGGTACCACCGAACAGCGAGGTCGCCACGTTGTAGCCGATCGCCACGCCGGCGAAGCGCACGATCGTGGGGAACATGGCCGGGAAGGTCGCCGAGATGGTCGCCAGCTGCGGCGCGTAGAGCAGGCCGAGGATCGCGAAGCCGGCGATGGCGCCGGTCAGCGAGCTGCCGATCAGCTTGTACACCGGGATGACCATGATCATCAGCGCCGCGCACGAGAACATCCACATCGGCCTGCGGCCCACCCGGTCGGAGAGGGCGCCGAGGAACGGCAAGGTCACCAGCATGGCTATCTGACCGATCAACGGGACCAGCAGCGCATCGGATTCCTCCATGCCCAGCGTCGTCCCCAGATAGGTCGGCGTGTAGCTGAGCAGCGAATAATTCACCACATTCAGCGCGATCACCAGGCCGAACAGGGTCAGGACTGGACGCAGGTATTTCGTCACCAGATCGCGGTAGACGCCGGTCACTTCCTCGGTTTCGTCCTTGCTCTCGACCTCGCGGAATACCGGCGTGTCCTCCACCCGATTCCGCAGGTACATACCGATCAGACCCAGCGGCGCCGCGATCAGGAACGGCAACCGCCAGCCCCACGATTCCATCGCCGTCGCGTCGAGAATATTCACCAGCAACAGGGCGACAAGATTGCCGAGCGTGAATCCGGCGAGGGTGCCGACTTCGAGAAAACTGCCGTAGAAACCGCGTTTGCGGTCGGGCGCGTATTCGGCCATGAATGTCGCGGCGCCGCCGTATTCGCCGCCTGCGGACAATCCCTGGACCATGCGCAGCAGGTAGAGCAGGATCGGGGCGGCAATGCCGATGGCCTCGTAGCTGGGGATCAAGCCGACCGCGAGGGTCGAGGCCGCCATCAGCACGATGGTGGTGGCGAGCACGCGTTTGCGGCCGATCCGATCGCCCAGCGGCCCCCAGATCATGCCGCCGATGGGCCTGATCAGAAACGACACCGCGAATCCGAGCAGGGTGTAGACCACGCTCGATCCCGTCCCGTCGCCGGGAAACAACGACGCGGCGATATACGTCGCCAAGTAGGCGTAGACGCCGTAGTCGAACCATTCGACCGCATTTCCGATCGCCGATGCACCGATGGCACGGTGCAGCACCGATTTCGATTCCTGTGACATCCGCAAAACCTCTCGTCGTCGCCCCCTCGGACTACCCGGCAATTTCGCCGGGCAAACGTTGCGACTACGCGAAGAATGCCCTGAGCTCAGGCGAGATCCGACAGTTTGCCTGCGAGAACGGACTTTTCCCGTTCGTTGCCGCAGAGCCGCACCGCCTCGGCGAGCGCGGCACGCGCCTCGTCGGTACGGCCGAGCCGCGTGAGAAGTTCGCCGCGCACACTCGGCAGCAGATGCGAATTCGCCAGCGCCCCATCGGCGGCCAGTTCGTCGACGATGGGCAGCGCGGCGGCGGGCCCGTCCGCCATCGAGACCGCCACCGCCCGGTTCAGCTCCACCACCGGCGACGGCGCGAGCCTGCCCAGCGCCTCGTAGAGCAGCACCACCCGCTCCCAGTTCGTCGCCTCGACCGACGATGCGACAGCATGACATTCGGCGATCGCGGCTTGCAGGCCGTACGCGCCGAGCCCATTGCCCACCTCGGCGGCCTTGGCCAGCGCGGCCCTGCCACGCCGGATCGCGGAACGGTCCCAGCGGCGCCGATCCTGCTGTTCGAGCAGCACCGGCTGCCCGTCGGGGCCGGTTCGGGCGGGAAACCGCGCCGCGGTCAGTTCGAGCAGCGCCAGCAGCCCGTACACCTCGGCGTCGTCCGGCATCAGCCGGGCCAGCACCCGCGCGAGCCGCAGTGCTTCACCGGCGAGGTCGAACCGGATGAGATCGCCGCCCGTGCTGGCCGATGACCCCTCGGTGAAGATCAGGTAGATCACCCCGAGTACCGATCCCAGCCGGGCGCGACGTTCGGCCGCGGGCGGCACCTCGAACGCGACCTGCGCCGCGCCGAGCGTCTTCTTCGCCCTGGTGATCCTGGCCTGCACGGTCGCGGTCGGCACCAGGCAGGCTTTGGCGATCTCGTCGCTGGTCAGACCGCCGACCACGCGCAATGTCAAGGCCAGCCGGGCTTCCCGCGACAGCACCGGATGACAGGAGATGAACATCAGGGCGAGCACGTCGTCGTCGATCTGATCGGGATCCCACAGGACCTCCGCCGCCGCCCGCACCGGGCCGGCCGCGTCGCCGCCGGTCAGCACGCCACCCTCGCCGAGCGTGCCCGCGAGGGTGGCGTACCGCTCGTCGAGGGCGGCGCGGCGCCGGAACGCGTCGATCGCGCGGCGCCGTCCGACGGTGAGCAACCACCCGGCCGGTTGCCGTGGCACGCCGTCGCGCGGCCACGTCACCAGTGCCTCGGCCAGCGCCTCCTGCGCGAGATCCTCGGCCATCGCGAAATCGCCGGTGTAGCGGGCCAGCGCGCCGACGATCCGGGCCGATTCGATCCGCCAGACAGCCGCCACGGCTTCCCGGCCGGTGTGGTGGGTCATCGTCGTCGTGCTCAGAGCTGGCCGGTGGCCTCGCGCCAGGCGCGTTCCTTCACGATCCAGGTATTTTCCTGCGGGAATTCGTCGATGCTGGGGACTCGGCGGATCTCGGTCTTGATGCCAGGGCCGGTCATCGGCATCCGCTTGGCCCATTCCACCGCCTCCTCCTTGGAGGCGACATTGAGGATGTAGTAACCGCCGAACAGTTCCTTGGTCTCGCCGTAGGGTCCGTCGGTGACGACCGGGGGTTCCGAGGCGTAGTCGACGACCACCGTGTCGGCGGCGTCGTCGAGGCCCTCGGCGGCGACGAGCACGCCGGCCCGGATCAGTTCGTCGTTGAACTTGCCCATGGTTTCCAGGACCTCGTTGAAGTCGAGCTGGGTAGCCCTGGCCCAGGCGTCGTCGGTCGCGCGCATGATCAGCATGTACTTCATGGTGTGTCTCCTCGGGGTAGGTGCGGATCCTTCGTTCATCCCTAGGTCGAACGGGCCACGACACCGATCGACAACCGATCGAAACTTTTTCCACGACTATTTTCCGCAGCCTACGACGGCGACCGGGTGACCGCACGATCGCGAGTCCCCGATCCGGGTACCCGCGACGGCTCGGCGTGATACATCTCGGAGGGACCTGTCACGCGACACAGCGGACGGGCAGAGAGGCAAGGAGTCCATCGTGAGCGCAGTCCTCGTCGAGCAACGCGAGCATGTGCTGGTCGTCACCATCAACCGGCCGCAGGCCATGAACGCGGTCGACGCCGAGGTCAGCACCGGTGTCGGCGAGGCGCTCGAGCAGGCCGAGGCCGACGCGCAGATCCGGGCCGTCGTGCTCACCGGCGCCGGGGAGCGCGCGTTCTGCGCGGGTGCCGACCTCAAGGCGCTCGGCCGCGGTCAGGGGATTCTTGCTCCGGGACATGAGGATTGGAACCTGGCCGGGTATGTGCGTCATCCGATCAGCAAGCCGACCATCGCCGCGGTGAACGGCTTCGCGCTCGGCGGCGGTACCGAACTCGTCCTGGCCAGCGACCTCGCCGTCGCCGCCGAGACCGCCACGTTCGGCCTGCCCGAAGTCGCCCGCGGCCTGTTCGCGGCCGCCGGCGGCGCCTTCCGGCTGCCCGAGCAGCTGCCGCGCAAGGTCGCCATGGAGATGATCCTCACCGGCGAACCGATCACCGCGGCGCGCGCGCTCGAACTCGGGCTGGTCAACCGGGTCGTCCCTGCCGATCTGGTGCTCGACGCGGCCTTGGAGCTGGCGGGCCGGATCGCCGCGAACGCGCCGCTGGCGGTGCAGGCGAGCAAGCGGGTCGCGCTCGGCCTGGTCGACGGCAAGATCGCCGACGACGCGGCCTGGGACCTCACCAACCGCGAGATCATGGGTGTCGCGCGCACCGAGGACGTCCGCGAGGGCACCCTCGCCTTCGCCGAGAAGCGCAAGCCCAACTGGCAGGCCCGCTGACCGCGATGCGGATTCTGATTCTCGGCGCCTCGGGTTTCGTCGGCAGCGCGCTGCACGCGCAGCTCGGTGAACGCCACCAGGTCGTCGGGACGAGCAGGTCGGGGAACGGGCTGGTCCCCCTGGATCTCGCCGATGCCGATGCGGTCCGCGCGCTCGTCGCGGACCGCGTCGACGTGGTGATCCACAGCGCCGGGATCGTGGATCTGGCTACCGCCCAACGGGATCCGGAGGCGGCCTACGCCGCGAACGTCGCACCGATGGCGGCGCTGCTCGACGCCGTCGACGACGCGGGCGCGAAACTGGTGTACCTGTCGACCGACAACGTGTTCGACGGCACGCGCGACCACTACGACGAAACCGCCCTGCGTACCCCGATCAATGTCTACGGCTGCACCAAGGCCTCCGCCGAACAGCTGGTCCTCGCCCGCGACGGGCACCTCGTCGCCCGGCTCCCGCTGGTCTACGGCCGCAGCCCGCGCTCGGACAAATTTCTCGCCCGCTTCGCCGCACCGGCCATCGAAGCGCGCACCGATATCGTGTGCAATCCGCTGTATCTGCCCAGCCTGGCGCCCATGCTCGAGCACCTCGCCGACGAGACCGGGGTGGTCCACCTGGCCGGTGCGGAGACGGTGAGCCGCTACGACCTGATGACCCGCGTGCGCGACCGGCTCGGCGCACCCGCCCGAATTGTGCCCACCGACAACGATTCCGCGCCACCGGACTGCCCGCGACCACGGCGGCTGGTTCTGCGCAGCGTCCGGCACACCCTCGCCGGACCCGGGATCGACGCCGCCCTCGACGACCTCATCGGCCCTGCGCCGACGCCTCCGCCTGCGCGCTGATCGCCGTCCCCATCCACCGGCGCAGATAGCGCCGCAGCTCCTCGTCGCCGCGCGGCGGATTTCCGGGTGAGAGGAAGAACGACTGCATGGTGCGCAGGGCGTATTCGACGAGTCCGCGCAGCGCCGGTTCGTCGTATCCGTAAGCCGCCCAGTCGACATCGAAGCGCCGGATCATCGTCATGCCGAAGGCCTGCGCCTCGTCGGAGGTGAGGCTGTCGGTGTGCAGGTTCGAGTACGAACTCGACAGCAGGATGCCCAGGTGCGGGGTCTGGCGGACCTCGGTGAGGGTGTAGACGACGGCCTCGATCATCGCGTCGGCCGGGTCGTCGAGCCCGCGAACGTGCGCGGTCAGCCGGTCGAGGAAACCGTCGACCGAGGCGATGGCCGCGGCCGTCATCAGCGCGTCGGCGCTCGGGAAGTACCGGTAGACGGTCTGCCGGATGACACCGAGCGATTCCGCGACGTCGGCGATGCTGATCTCCGCTCCCGTCCGGCCGATGAGATCTACTGCCGCGGCGATGATCCGGCGCGCGGCCTCCGCATCGTCCGCCGGCGGACTGCCACCCCATCCACGTCTGCGCGCCACCGGGTGGACGCTAGCACAACCCCAGGTCACAGCGAATTCCGTGAAAGTGATCATACACGAGAAGGCTCATACGTATGATTGCCTCATCACCCGAGCGGCAGGCACACGCCCGAACAACGAGGTACTCCACCGTGACCGACCTTCATGTCCGCAAAATGGACTTCGCCTTCTCCGACTACGACGTGCCGTTCCTGTGGAACCCACAGAACCCGGCGTTCTCCTCGATGGCCAATGCCGTCTCGTTCCTGGCGATCGGCTTCGAGAAGATGATCGTGCAGCTCATCACGCAGGCGAAACCGCAGATCACCGACCCCGAAGTGGCCGAGGAAGCCGACGCGTTCATGCGTCAGGAGGGCCAGCATTCGACCGCACACCGCCAGCACGTCAAGGCGCTGATCCGGCGCTATCCGGGTCTGCAGCAGACCCTGGACGCGGTGATCGCCGAGTTCGACAAGCTCACCGCGAGCACCCCGATCAAGTACCGCCTGGCCTACACCGCCGATCTCGAGGCGACGTTCACGCCGGTGTTCAAGCTGATGCTCGACAACGACTCGACCCTGTTCGCCCCCGGCGACGACCGGGTCGCCTCGCTGTTCATCTGGCATTTCGTCGAGGAGGTCGAGCACCGCAGTTCGGCGCTGATCATCTTCAACTCTGTGGTCGACAGCGAGCTGTACCGGATGCGGGTCGCGCCCTCGATCTTCCGGCACGTCCTGCAGGTGATCCGCGTGGCCTGCGAAGGCTTCAACGAGCATGTGCCGCTGGCGGATCGGCAGGTCGACGCGCTGTCGATGTTCGCGAACTACCGTCGCGGGCAGACGCTGCGCCGGTTGCTGCCCGGGCTGCGGCCCGCCGACAACGGCACCATGCCGCGCGCGTTCGACGATCTGGGCCTGGGTGAGCAGATCGTCGCCCTGGGCGGCATCATCCGCAGCCAGATGCCCCGGCACAATCCCGCGCACGAGAACCTGCCTGCGCTGGCCGACGAGTGGTTCCGACGCTATGACGAGGGCTACGACGTCACCCGTTGGTACACCGCCGATTCCGTCAGTTCGTAGGAGGGCCGCCCGATGGCCGAACACTGTTCACCCACCTTCGCCGAGCTCGCCACCCAGCTCGGTTTCTCCTGCGAGGAAGCGGGCGGTCTGGTCGAGTTCCGCAGTCCCTTCGCCCTGGAGAACTGGACGCTGCCGGTTCTCGAGATCACCATCGTGCTCGGCGCGATGCTCGCGCTCTGGTACGCGATCGTGCGCCTGCGCCGCCACGGTGACCCCACCGATCTGGTGCTGTGGTTCGGCGCGACCGCCTACCTGTTCGTCATCGAGCCGCCGCTGTACTTCCCGGCCGCGTTCGGCATCGAGGACCATGTCGACACGATGTTCGCGCACAACGTGTTCACCGTCGACTTCCTGTGGGGCCGATTGCCGATCTACATCGTGGCGATCTATCCGCTGATGGCCACGCTGGCGTTCGGGATCGTCCGGATGCTCGGCATCTTCCGGCAGTACGGCGTACTCGTCGGCGCGACCTGCGTGGGTTTCGTGCACCACGCGTTCTACGAGATCTTCGACCATCTCGGTCCGCAGCTGCGGTGGTGGGAATGGTCGGTCGACAATCCGATCAACCAACCGATGTTCGACTCGGTGCCGGTGGGCAGCGTGGTGGTGTTCGCCGCGCTGTGGCCGATGTCGCTGGCGTTCTGCGTGCAGTACTTCGTCGGCCGTCAGGTCGATCAGGGCCGCGATTTCTCCGGCATCGAATTGGTCTGGCGCACAGTGGTGATCGGTCTGCTGGCCTCGGTGGGCACCTTCCTGCTGCCGCTGCCTGCGACGGTGCTCGGCATGAGCAGTACGACGGTGCGCGGCGTGGTCTACGCGCTGGAACTGGTCGTGCTCTCGGTCGTCGCCGCGGTCGTCATGGTTCGCCAGTGGCGGCGACTGCGTCAGGGTGGCGCGACGGGTCCGCGCTCTCTGAACCCGTTCGTCCAGCGCTACGCCATCGTCTATCTCGTGGTGATGGCCGTTCTCTGGATCACCGCCCTGCCCGCCTTCCTCGACGCCGTCGACGGTGAGACGAGCAACGGCGATCCCCTCGGAAATCCCTGGTACACGCTGGCCTGCTTCGGTATCGCGATCCTGTCGATCCTCGCCACGTTCACCGTGCCACGTGTGGTCTCCGAACAGAACGAGCCGCAGGTGGAGAGCAAGGCGGCAACCGGCTAGCTCGGTCGCTCGATCTCGGCCGCGCCCCACGGCCGAGATCGAGAACCGTCGAGTTCCCCGCGCACGCCGGACCGCGCCCACCTGCGCCGGTGGGTGTGCCGACCACAGGTCCGACGGATATATACCGGTCCGTACCATCGACTTATGAGCGTCACCGACCATACCGAGCGCACGGCCGACACCAGTTCGCCCGAGACCGGGACGCAGACGGCCACGCCGGAGAAGGTCGTGCGGCGGCGGCCCAAGAACCGGCGCGCCCAGATCGCCGCGGAGGCCGCGTCCGCGTTCGGCGCGCACGGGTACCACGGTGTGAGCATGGAGGACATCGCGGGCAAGCTCGGGATCAGTTCGGCCGCGCTCTACCGGCACTACCGCAGCAAGTACGCGTTGTTCCGGGAGGAGCTGTTCCGGCTCGCCGATGTCACGGTGGCGGCGGTGACTCTGCCCGAGGACGCGGCGGAGTGGTCGCCGCGGGAACGCCTCGACCATGTCATCGACGCCGTCATCGCCAAAACCATCGGTAATCGGTCGACCACCGCGCTGGTCCGCTGGGAACGGCGGTATCTCGACGAGGCCGACCGGCAGGCCCTCGACGACAAATTCGCCGAGGCGGTTCGCCTGCTCGGCGGGCTGGTCCGTGAGCTGCATCCCGGACTCGCCCGCGACGACATCGCCGTCCGCTCCGTGGCAGTGTTCAGCGTGGTCAGCAGCATCGGCGACCACCACGCGAGCCTGCCGACCAGGCTGCTCACTCCCCTGCTCGCCTCGACCTGCCGGGCGCTGATCGATGTCGACCTGCCCGCGCAGGAGCCCGCGCGCCCGCCGGCCGAGCCCGACACCGGGTCGCCGTTCATGCACGAAGTGCTGCTGTCGAAGTCGGTCGAACTCTTCCATGAACGCGGCTACCAGAATGTCAGCGTCGAGGACATCGCCTCCGCGGCCGACCTGGCCACCGCCTCGGCCGTCTACCGCTACTACCGCAGCAAGAGCGACCTGCTCGCCGCGGCGTTCCGCCGCGCGGCCGATATCGTCTCCGGCGCGATCGGCCCCACAGTCGCCGCCTCGACCTCCCCCGCGCACGCCCTGTCGTCCCTGATCGACATGTACGTCCAGGGCTCCTTCGCCGAGCGCGCCCTCACCTACGTCTATTACGCCGAATTCGGCAATGTCGCCGCCGAAGACCGGGTGACGCTGCACCACATCCAGCAACTGGTCATCGCCGAATGGACCAAACTCCTCGTGCAGGTCCGCCCCGAGCTGACGGAAGCCGAAGCACGCATCCTCGTCCACGCCGGCTTCGCCCTGGTCGTCGACCTCGGCCGCGCCTTCGGCGACGAGGGCGTCGCCCCCCAGAACCGCGTGATCACCCTCCACCGCACCACCCTGTTCGGCCACGCCTGACGACAACTCGCTGCCGCTCCGCCGGTGGAGCGGCAGCGAGTGCCGGTGCGAGACAGAGGGTTACAGGCCCAGTGTGCGGCCGATGATGTCGCGCTGGATTTCGCTGGTGCCGCCGAAGATGGTGGAGACCAGGGCCCCGCGGACATGCTTTTCCATGTCGAACTCGCGGGCGTAGCCGTAGCCGCCCATCATCTGCATGCCTTCCAGCGCCACCCGCTTGCTGGTCTCGGTGGCCTTGAGCTTGGCCATCGAGGCCTCCCTGGCGAGCACCTTGTTCGGGTTGGCGTCGGCTTCCCTTGCCACGCTGTAGATCAGCAGCTTGGTGCATTCGATCTCGGTGGCCAGGTCGGCCAGGCGGTGGCGCAGCGACTGGAACGAGCCGACCGGCCTGCCGAACTGCTTGCGCTGGGTGACGAAGGCGATGGTGTCCTCGAAGGCGCGCTCGGCGGCGCCCAGGCTCATCGCGGCCAGGATGAGGCGCTCGAAGTTGAGCCCGGTCATCAGCTGACGCCAGCCGTTGCCCTCCTCGCCGACCACCGCGTCCTCGGGCAGCACGCAATCGGTGAAGTACAGATCGTTGGTCTCGGTCTGGTTGCCCATCAGCTCGATCGGGGTGATCTGCAGGCCGGGGGTGTCGGCGGGCACGTGGAACATGGTGAGCCCTTCGTGCTTTCCGCCCTCCTTCGAGGTGCGGGCGACGAGCAGGATGTTCTCGGAGATGTGGGCGTTGGAACACCAGGTCTTCTGGCCGTTGATCAGCCAGCCGTCGGCGGTCTTGACCGCCTTGGTCGACAGGTTGCCCACGTCCGAGCCCGCCTCGGGCTCCGACATCGAGATCGACTGGGAGGCACCGCGAACGATGCCGCGCAGCACATTGTCCTTCTGCGCCTCGGTGCCGAACTTGGCGTAGGCGCCACCGGTGATCAGGGTCGGCCCGATCGCCCCGATCGGCAGCATCCCGCGCAGGCTCTCCTCGAGCAGAATGCACATGTCGACCATCGAGGCCGCCGACCCGCCGTACTCCTCGGGAATCGTCAGGCCGAGCCAGCCGAGCTCGGCCATCTTCGCGTACACGCCGGGGTTGTGCTGTTCCTTGTCGTGCTCGGTCAGCGCGTCACGCTGCTCCCGGGTCCCCGCCTCACGCTTGGCGAACGCGGCCACCGCCGCGGCGAAATCCTTTTGTTCCGGGCTGAATTCGACGCCCATACTGTCCCTCTTCTTCCGTGCTGATCGATGGTTGGGTCTACTTGGCTCGCCCGAAGCGGAAAGCGGTGAGCTTGCGCACCGTCGACAGCGTCGACTCGGTACGGGCGAACGACAGCAAGGCCATGCCGGGAATCTCGAAGCGCTGCCGCGCGATCGAATGCGGCCGGGTGAAACCGAGCAAGCCTGCGGCTCCGTGGATGCGGCCGATGCCGGACTCGCCGACACCACCGAAGGGCAGCGCCGGGATCGCCGCGTAGGCGGCCGGGCTGTTCACCGAGGTCGCGCCGGCACGCAGCTTGCGGGCGATCTCCATGCCGCGCTTGCGCGAGAACACCGACGAGGCGAGCCCGTATTCGGAGGCGTTGGCCAGCTCGATCGCCTCCTCGACATCGCGCACCGCGCGCACGGTGAGTGTGGGACCGAAGGTCTCCTCGCGGACCGCGGCGGAGTCCTCGGGCACGTCGAGCAACACGATCGGGCGCACGAACGGCGCCTTGATCGACTCGGGGCCGCCCACCAGCGCGGTGCCGCCCTTGGCCAGCGCGTCCTCGACGTGGCTCGTGATCACGTCGACCTGGCTCGGCAGTGTCATCGGGCCGTAGGAGGCGTCCGGACCCGAGCCCGGCGTCAGGTCTTCGACCCGCTTGGTGAGCTCGGCCAGGAACTCGTCGAGCACCGAGGCCACCACGTAGCAGCGCTCGGTACCCACACAGGTCTGGCCGGAGTTCGCCATCGCCGACCAGGCGATCGCGTCGGCGGCCGCGGCCACCTCGGCGTCCTCGGCCACGATCGCCGCGTCCTTGCCGCCGCATTCGAGCACCACCGGGGTGAGCCGCTGCGCCGCGGCGGCCATGATCCGCTTGCCGGTGGCGGTCGAGCCGGTGAAGGCCACCATGTCCACGCCAGACTCCACCAAGGCCCGGCCGGTGTCGCCCGGGCCTGTCACGACAGTGAGGATGCCGTCGGGCAGGTCGGGGTTCGCCTTGGCGAAGGCATCGGCGAACCAGTGGCCGACGCCGGTGGTGAGCTCACTGGGCTTGAACACGACGGTGTTGCCCGCGGCCAGCGCGTAGGCGATCGAGCCGTTGGGCGTGTACACCGGGTAGTTCCACGGGCCGATCACGCCGACCACACCGTGCGGGCGCTGCTCGATCACGGCCTCGTGATTGGCCATCATCAGGCCAGGCCAGACTTTCTTCGGCCCGAGCACCTTGTGCGCGTTCTCGGCCGCCCACGCGAGGTGTTCGACGGCGGTGATCACCTCGAGGTAGGCGTCGTCGGCCGTCTTGCCGTTCTCGGCGCTGATCAGCGCGCAGAACTCCTCGGCATGGTTGACCAGGTGCGCGCCCCAGCGCAGCAGCGCGCGTTTGCGATCCTTGAATCCGAGTTCCCGCCAGGTGTCCGCAGCCCGTCGTGCCAGGGCGACGGCGGCGCCGACGCTGTCGGCGTCGTCGATCGGCCAGCTGCCGACCTGCTCGCCTGTCGCCGGGTTGGTCGTCACCAACATCGGCACGGAAACAGTTGCGGTAGTGGGGGTTTCGGTCATCCTCGACCATCCTTCAAGTAGCCCGGTGGCGGTGTCGCGACACTCCGGCCGCACGTGCCGTCCGGGGATCCGGCGGCCCGCACGACCTATTGACACGGTATGTCGGAGGCCGCTAAGTTAATCGTGATTCTCATTAAGTTAATCACGATTCTCGCCGGTTGCAAAGAGCCGTTCAGGTTTTCATCGCGACCGGCGAGAATCGTCGAATCCGGAGGGAGAGCGCGATGCTGCGCACCCGATTCACCGAGGCATTCGGTGTCGAGCACCCCATCGTGCAGGGCGGGATGATGTGGGTCGGCCGAGCCGAACTCGCCGCCGCGGTCTCGGAGGCGGGTGGCCTCGGCATCATCACGGGCCTGACCCAGCCGACGCCGCAGGCGCTGCGGGAGGAGATCGCCAGGACCAGGGACCTCACCGACAAGCCGTTCGGGGTGAATCTGACGATCCTGCCGTCCATCACTCCCCCGCCGTACGAGGAGTACCGGCAGGCGATCATCGACGGCGGGGTCCCGATCGTGGAGATCGCGGGCGGCAATCCGGCCACCCACCTGCCCTTTCTCAAGGATGCCGGGATCAAGGTGCTGCACAAGTGCACCAGCGTCAAGCACGCGCTCAAGGCACAGCAGGTCGGCGTCGACGGCGTGAGCATCGACGGTTTCGAATGCGCCGGTCATCCCGGTGAGAACGACACACCGGGGCTGGTGCTGATCCCCGCGGCGGCGCGTGAGCTGGAGATCCCGATGATCGCCTCGGGCGGCATCGCCGACGCCCGCGGCCTGGTCGCCGCCATGGCGCTGGGTGCGGACGGGGTCAACATGGGAACGCGGTTCCTGTGCACCGTCGAGTCGCCGATCGCGCACACGGTCAAGGAGAAGATCGTCGCCAACACCGAGCTCGACACGAAACTGATCTTCCGGACCATGAACAACACCGCCCGGGTCGCCGACAATGCCGTCAGCCGCCAGGTCGTCGAGATCGAGCGCGGCGGCGGCACCTTCGCCGATGTGCGTGATCTCGTCGCCGGTGCGCGGGGGCGCAAGGTCTACGAGGACGGCGACGTCGACGCGGGAATCTGGAGCGTCGGCCAGTGCCAGGGCCTGATCCACGACATCCCCACCTGCGGCGACCTCGTCGCGCGGATCGTGCGCGAGGCCGAGGACCTCATCGCGGGCCGGCTGGCGGGCACGATCGTCGAGGCGGTGGCGCGATGAGCGAGAGCATGCACGTCGACTCCGAACACGGCGTCCTGCGCATCACGATCGACCGCCAGGCCAGGATGAACGCGATCGACCTCGCGACCATGGCCGAACTGTCCGCGGCGATCACGACGGCCGCCGACGAGCCGAGCACCCGGGTGATCGTGCTGACCGGCGCGGGCAAGGCCTTCTGCACCGGCGCCGACCTCGCCGCCGCGGCCGCCGCGGGCGGCAACGAGGCGACGCCGGAGCTGGTGATGGACACCGCCAACGGCGTGATCCGCGCGATCGTCGACTCCCCGTTGCCGGTGATCGCCCAGGTCAACGGGCCCGCCGCCGGCGTAGGCGCCTCGATCGCCCTGGCCGCCGATCTCATCTATGCCGCCGACAGCACCTACCTGTTGCTGCCGTTCACCTCCATCGGCTTGATGCCCGACGGTGGCGCGACGGCGCTGGTGGCGGCCGCGATGGGACGCGCGCGGGCCGCGGAGATGGCCCTGCTCGGTGGCCGCCTGCCCGCCGCCGAGGCCGCCGCGGCGGGCCTGATCACCGCGAGCGTGCCCGCCGCCGAGCTCACCGACCACGTCGACACCATCGCCGCCAAGCTCGCGATCGGGCCCCGGCGCGCGCTGCAGCTGACCAAGGCCGCGATCAACGCGGCGACCCTGTCCGAACTCGACAGCGCGCTCACACGGGAGAAGGACGGGCAGGTCGAACTGCTGACCTCCGCCGACTTCCTGGAGGGGATGACCGCGATGTTGACCCGCCGCGCCCCGCAGTTCACCGGCGCTCCCCGCCCGATCGCCGACCCGGCCTAGTTCCCCTCGAGGAGACGACGATGTCCACCGCCGTAGAACCGATGCGCTCGCGACGCAATCACTGGATGAACCAGATCGCGATCCACGCCACCACCATTCCCGACGCGCCCGCGCTGCGCTACCTCGGCAAGACCACCAGCTGGCGGGAACTGCACGAGCGGGTCGGCAAGCTCGCCGACGCCCTCGCCCGGCGCGGTATCGGCCCCGGCGATCGCGTGCTGATCCTGATGCTCAACAACACCGAGTACATCGAATCGGTGTTCGCCGTCAACACTCTCGGCGCCATCGCGGTCCCGGTGAACTTCCGGCTCACCCCGCCCGAGATCGCCTACCTGGTCACCGACAGCGGCGCCACCGCCATCATCACCGAGGCGATGTTCGCCCCGCTGGTCACCGCGGTGGCGGGCCAGACCGGCGGGCTGGACACCCGCATCGTGGTCGGCGTGGGAACGTGCGAGGGACTGCTCGGCTACGACGATCTGCTGGCCGAGGAGGGCGAACCGCACGAGCCGCGCGACGTCACCGAGGACACCGCCGCCCTGATCATGTACACCTCCGGCACGACCGGAAACCCCAAGGGCGCGGTGCTGACCCACCTCAACATGAACTCCCAGGCGCTGACCTGTATCCGGGCCATGCGCTACAGCGCCGACGACATCGCCTTCTGCGCGTCACCGCTGTTCCATATCGCCGGATTGGGTTCCATCGCCTCCTGTTTCGTGCTCGGCGCGCTGACGGTGATCCATCCGCTCAAGGCGTTCGACGCCACCGAGGTTCTCGACGCGTGGGAGCGCGAACGCGCCACCTCGGTGTTCCTGGTGCCCGCCCAGTGGCAGATCGTCTGCGCCGATCCCTCGGTGCCGCAGCGTGATCTGCGTCTGCGGGTGATCAGCTGGGGCGCCGCGCCCGCCTCGGACACGGTGCTGCGCGCCATGGCCGAGACCTTCCCCGACGCCCTCAATGTGGCGGTCTTCGGCCAGACCGAGATGTCGCCGATCACCTGTGTGCTCGACGGCGAGGACGCGATCCGCAAGTTGGGTTCGGTCGGCAAGCCCATCCCGACCATCGCCACCCGGATCGTCGACGACGAGATGAACGATGTCGCCCCGGGCGAGATCGGCGAAATCGTCTATCGCGGACCGACATTGATGCGCGAGTACTGGAACAACCCGCGCGCCACCGCCGACGCGTTCGCCGGCGGCTGGTTCCACTCCGGAGATCTGGTCCGCCGGGACGACGAGGGGTTCGTCTACGTCGTCGACAGGAAGAAGGACATGATCATCTCCGGCGGCGAGAACATCTACTGCGCCGAGGTAGAGAACGTGCTCTTCAGCCATCCCCGCATCCGCGAAGCGGCGGTGATCGGCCGGGCCGACGACAAGTGGGGCGAGGTGCCGGTGGCGATCGTCGCCGTCGAGGACGCCGACGCGATCAGCCTCGCCGATCTCGAAGAGCACCTCAACGCCCACCTGGCCCGCTACAAACATCCGAAGGACCTCGTCGTGGTGGACACCCTGCCGCGCAATGCCGGCGGCAAGGTGGTCAAGCACGAACTGCGCAGGCTGCACGGTTCGGTGCCCGTCGCCGGCAGCTGAGCGAGCCGATGACACGGTCCCGGTGACGCCACTCCCCGCGTCGCCGGGACCTTTCGGCTGGGTGGACCTGGTCAGCTGCCGAGGAAGTCCTCGATCGCAGGCCAGGTGGTGTCGGCGGCGGCCGGGCCGGCGAGCAGGCCGAGGTGGCCGCCGGGGACATCCACGAAGCGGGTTTCGGCGGCGTTCGGCAGGATCTCGAGCCCGCGCCGCACGGCGGTGGCGGGCACCACCATGTCGGTGCGGCTGCCGACCAACAGCACCCGGCAGGTCACCTTGGCCAGCTCGATCACCAGGTCGGAGCGCACCCGGATCGAGCCGCTCGCGAGCTCGTTGCGCACAACCAGGCTGCGGTAGATCTGCCAGAACGAGCGGCCGGGATAGCCCGGCATGCTGGACATAAAGCGGTCTGTCGCCTCCATCCGGGCCAGCGCCTCGGTGTCCAAGGCGTTGCGGGCCAGGAACATCGGCCGGGCGAGTTCCCGGTCGAAGGCCTGCAACCGGAAACCCAGCTGGACGAACTCTTGCGGGATGCCGCCCATGAGCCGGGTCGCCAGCGCCATCCCCCGGCCCCCGGTGATCCGGCCCGCCAGGCGCAGCGGCTGCAGCAGTGGGGTCCTTGCCTGGTCGATCGGGGTGGCCAGGCCGGTGATCGAGGCGATCGGCAGGTCGGGGTGGGCGGCCGAGGTGAGCAGGGCCATCGCGCCGCCGAGGGACCAGCCGATGATGTCGATCGGCCCGTCGTGCTCGTGCGCGACCCGCAGGATGGCCTCGGGCAGGATGTCGTGGGTCCAGTCCTCGAGCCCGAGATCGCGGTCGGCGTAACCGAATCGGCCGTAGTCGACGACATAGGGCTGCCTGCCCTGGTCGAGCAGGAAGCGCACGAGGCTCTGTCCCGGCCGCAGGTCGAAACAGGCCGGTGTCACGGCCAGCGGCGGCACGAGCAGGACCGGATTCCCGGTCGCCTGCGTCGTGCGGTCGTACCGCTTCAGGTGCCGGTGCTTGCCCTGGTAGACGGTTGTCGACGGCGCGGGCCGCGACGACTCGAGCCCACCGCCGAACGACACCGACCACACATTGCGTACCGCACGCTGTGCGTCGGCAACGATCCCCATCACCAACACATTCCCCTTTACCTCACCACGGCTGCCGGACGGCAGTTCCTCACCAGTTCGAGTCGTCAGGCCGCGCGGCGGGCGGCGTCGGCCTGCCCGCTGCGGTAGGACCGGGTCGCGGAGCCGGTCAGCGGCCGCGCGAAGAGCACCTGCGCGGCGGCGCGGACGAGACCGGCCAGACCGCGGCGGCCGGCCGGCAGACCGAGCACGCTCCACACGGTCTGCGTCTGCGACGGCGTCACGGTCTCGCCGGCGAACCGGTCGGCCAGCCAGTTCAGGCTCAGCGGCGTCGACATCGCGAGCAGTGTGATGTGCTCACTGAGCCGGTCACGCAGGTAGGTGACGTGCGCGCCGTGCCCGCGATAGCGGTCGACCAGCGCGTCGATATCGGCGGTCGCGATGATCTGGTCGTGCACGGCCTGCACGACCAGCAGCGGCACGGCCGGTGCCCTGGTACCCAGCTCGGCGTCGGCGAACACGGCGGCCATGTCCGCGAGAGCGAGCAGCTCGGCGAGCGGGACGGAGGTGTGCCGGTCGACGTCGTAGCGCGCCAGCCGCAGGACCGCCGCGCCCGTGGTCGAGCGTGCGGCCTTGTCGAGCACGGCCTGACCCGCTTCGTCGACCACGCTCTCGATGACGGCGTCGAACGCGGGATACACCCGGCGCAACGCGGCAACGACCAGGGTCGGCAGCCCGGCGTGCAGGCTGCCGTTGAGCCGGTGGAACGTGGACACCAGATCACCGACCGGCGAGCCGAGCACCGCACCGGCGATGTCGAGTTCGGGTGCGTAGGCAGGCGCCATCTCGGCGGCCCACGAGGTCGCGAGGCCACCACCGGAGTAGCCCCACAGCCCGATCGGAGCCTGCGGATCGAGACCGAGCGGTTCGAACGACAGCGCGGCCCGGATGCCGTCGAGGGCGCGATAGCCGGGTTCGCGCGGGGCGCCCCACGCGCCGAGCATGCCCTCGTGATCCGGGATGGAGATGGCCCAGCCTCTGGTCAGCGCGTCGACGAAGCACAGCAGTTCGACATGGGCGAAGGTGCCGATCGCGCGCGAGCCCTTCTGCAGCACATAGGACGGGAACCCGCGCGAGGACACCGCGTCGATGGCGCATTGGAACGACAGCAGCGGCGTCCCCGGTCCCACGTCCGCGGGCGCGAGCACGGTCGTGACCGAGGCGTCGGGCTTCCCGTCGAGGTCGGTCGTGCGGTACAGCAACTGCCACGCGGTCACCCTCAGCGGGATCCTGCCGAAGGCGGCCAGTTCGACCGGACGCCACCGCAGGACCGTGCCCTCGGCGAGCTGCTCGAATCCGGCCCGCGGCTGATAGAACGGGTCGTTGTCGGGCAGCGTCGCGAAGGTGGGCGCGGGCCAGCTCTCGGTGCGCGAGCGGGCGTGGTCGGCAGTCAACGTTGTACTCCAGGGGATGGCACGCGGGTGTGCGAGACAGGGAAAACGGGCCGGTCGCGGTGACCGGCCCGTTTGGGCGGATCGTTGCCGGTCAGGCGGCTCTGCGGGCGGGCTCGCTGCGATAGCGCGAGGCCGGGCCGTCGATGCCGAGCAGGCGCCAGGTGAGCTTGGCGAGCAGGTTCATCATTCCGGTGCCCTCCACCAGCGCCCGCACATCGGCGAACACGTCACGCTTCGTTGCCTGCGACGCCGGGCTGCCCCAGTAGGCCTCCCGCATCACCTCGTCCGGGATGCCGAACTTCTCCACGAACTGCTTCGGCGGCGTCGCGATCATGTCGAGCATCACGCGCATGGCGATCGGGAAGGCCACCGACAGCACGGTTTTCGTGATCGGGTTCATCGACGGCACGTTCTTGCGCAGGTACTCGTGCGCGAAGGAGATATGCCGCGCTTCCTCGGCCACATGGATCTGCATCACGCGCTGCACCATCGGATGCATGTCCACCCCGCCGCGCAGCAGCGACTTCTGCAGGTGGTCGATCGGCTCCTCGCCGCCCAGGATCATCGTGAAGAACAGCTCGGGGAAGTACTTCACCGCGGGCCAGATGGCCATCGTCAGCTTGCGGTCGAT
>NZ_JBHXAY010000115.1:0-20355 GCF_042728775.1 Nocardia sp. NPDC060259 | reverse complement strand
GGGCCTCGAAATGTGCCCTCGGCAGGATTCGAACCTGCGGCCTTCTGCTCCGGAGGCAGACGCTCTATCCCCTGAGCTACGAGGGCGGGATAGATGCCGGTCGCTGTGCGGCGATCGGGCAGCGACAGCGTATCGCATCGAGTGCGGTGCGCCAAAAACGGTGCCGGACCGGGCGGTTGACCCGGTCCGGCGGCTCGCTCAGCTCAGCGGCAGCGGGCTCGCGCCGCGGGCGGCCAGCATGCTCGTCATCAGCTGGGACTCGCCCTCCTGGGTCTTGGACATCTGCGCTGCCAGGACCCGCACCTCGGTGGTGTCGGCGTGCTCGGCGGCGTAGTCGAGCATCGGCACACCGCCCTGGTGGTGGCGCAGCATCAGCTGCAGGAACAGCGTGTCCATGGCGGGGCCGGTTGACTGGCGCAGCGCGGTCATCTCCTCCTGGCTCGCCATGCCGGGCATCGACGACATCGGACCCGACATCTCGTGCCCGGTCGTCGTACCGCCGTGGCCGTGCGAGCCCGAGCCGTGGTCGGTCATCCAGCCCATGTAGCCGTCGACGTTCTGGTTGGGCTCGCCCCACAGCTGCAACCAGCCCTGCATCCGGCCGATCTGATTCTGCTGGGTGGTGAGGATGTCGTAGGCGAGCCTGCGCACGTCGTTGTCGGTCGAGCCGATCAGCGCCGCGCCCGCCATGTCGACCGCCTGCGCGTGGTGCGCGGACATGTCCTGGCTGAACCCCACGTCGACAGGGCCCGGCGCAGGTGTCTCGGTCTTGTCCAGCGGCAGCCGCAGCAGCACGCCGGCCACGGCGCCGAGCAGCAGCAGGCCGATGGCGCCGAGGACGAGGATCGCCCCGGCCGGGCGACGCGCGCCCGGCTCGGCAGCGGTGTCGTCGGCGTTGTCGTCGGGGTCGACCGCGGTGTCGGTTCCCACTACTGGCCCGCGGGCTGGGTGCCCGGCAGCTGGAGACCGCCGGGGAGACCCGGCAGGCCACCGCCCCCACCGAGCTCGGACTGGTCCTGGGTCAGGCCCTTGCCGTCCATCGGCACGGCCTCGGGGCCGTACGGCGCCGCGTCGAACGGCGGCGGGTTGTTGGCGTCGAAGATCGGGTTCGAGCAGCTCGCGCCGACCTCGGGGTAGGCGTACGGGTTCTCGCGCAGCGCGGAGATGAACTGCTTGATCCGCGCGTCGTCGGCGGATTCGAGCTTGAGCTGGTGACCCCACGACTGCAGCGAGATCGGCGAGTCGAGGCCCGGGTACGGCGACATCAGCGAGTACTGACGGCCCTTGACGAAGTTCGACAGCTTCTCCACACCCGCGGCGTCGACCTTGTCCGGGTTGTAGGCGATCCAGACCGCGCCGTGCTCGAGCGAGTGCACCGCGTTCTCCATGCGGATCGGCTTGGCGTACACCGTGCCGGTGCAGTTGGCCCACGCGCCGTCGTGCGGGCCGCCGTAGGCGGGCGTCTTGTCGTAGGCGACGCGCTGGGCCGACGTCACGTGCAGACCGGCCGGGTAGTCCTGCTTGACCACGCCGTCGATCTTCGCCGACGGGTCCTGGTTCTCCTTGGACGGCACCCATTCCTTGAGGTCGGTCTGGGCTTCCCGGATGGCGGCCTGGTCCAGGTACTTGGGCACCAGGCTGTAGGCGAGCAGGCCGATCAACGCGACGATGGCCACACCGGCGCCCAGCAGGGCCCAGGGGAATTCTCGCTTCTTACCCGGAAGCTTGCCTTTGCCGGGTTTGCGGGACGGAGACGACTTCCCCGCGGCCCGGACGGCCTTGGCTGATGTGGCGCTGGTCCTGCTCGGCATCGCTCGTTGTGCTCTTTCGACGTGTGGATCGGGACGTTCGTACCGGGCGGTCGTGGTTGCGAGGCGCCCAGCCAATAGGATAGAGACTCGTGACTCCAGCTGACCTTGCAGATCTCCTTCGCACCACCGCCGCGAAGGTGCTTGTCGAACGTGGACTGGACTCGTCGGTCCTGCCCGAGCAGGTCACAGTGGAGCGTCCGCGCAACCCCGAACACGGCGACTATGCCACGAATGTGGCCATGCAGGTGGCCAAGCGGGTGGGAACCAATCCGCGTGAGCTGGCCGGCTGGCTCGCCGAGGCCCTGTCCGCGACCGACGGCATCGATGTGGCCGACGTCGCAGGTCCCGGCTTCCTCAACATCCGCCTCGCCGCCTCGGCGCAGGGCGTGATCGTCACGCAGATCCTGGCCGCGGGCGAGAAGTTCGGCACCGGCGCCGCGCTGTCCGGCACCAAGATCAACCTGGAATTCGTCTCTGCCAACCCGACCGGTCCCGTGCACCTCGGTGGCACCCGGTGGGCCTCCGTCGGCGACGCGCTGGGCCGCATCCTGGCCGCTCAGGGCGCCGACGTGACCCGTGAGTACTACTTCAACGACCACGGCGCGCAGATCGATCGCTACGCGAAGTCGCTGGTCGCGGCAGCCCTCGGCGAGCCGACCCCGGAAGACGGATACGCGGGCGAGTACATCCAGGAGATCAGCTCCGGCATCGTCGCCGCGCACCCCGCCGCGCTCACCCTGCCCGCCGACGAGCGGCACGAGCTGTTCCGTCGCGAGGGTGTGCAG
Organism: Nocardia sp. NPDC060259; assembly: GCF_042728775.1. Lineage (NCBI taxonomy): Bacteria > Bacillati > Actinomycetota > Actinomycetes > Mycobacteriales > Nocardiaceae > Nocardia > Nocardia sp. NPDC060259. The sequence continues at coordinate 17,759 of NZ_JBHXAY010000115.1, read as the reverse complement.
CAGATGTTCGCCCAGATCAAGCAGGATCTGCACGACTTCGGCACCGACTTCGACGTGTACTTCAACGAGAGCGAACTGTTCGCCTCCGGCGCCGTCGAGCAGGCCGTCGAGCAGCTCAAGAACTCGGGCAACCTGTACGAGAAGGACGGCGCCTGGTGGATCGCGTCCACCGAGTTCGGCGACGACAAGGACCGCGTCGTCCTCAAGAGCGACGGCAACGCCGCCTACATCGCCGGTGACATCGCCTACTTCCAGAACAAGCGCGCGCGTGGCTTCGACCTGGCCATCTACATGCTCGGCGCCGACCACCACGGCTACATCGGCCGCCTCAAGGCCGCCGCGGCCGCGTTCGGCGACAACCCCGACACCGTCGAGGTGCTGATCGGGCAGATGGTGAACCTGGTCCGCGACGGCCAGGCCGTGAAGATGAGCAAGCGCGCGGGCACCGTCGTGACCCTGAACGACCTGGTCGAGCAGATCGGCGTCGACGCCGCCCGCTACTCGCTGGTGCGCTCCTCGGTGAACTCGAGCATCGACATCGACCTCGACCTGTGGACGAAGGCGAGCAGCGAGAACCCGGTCTACTACGTGCAGTACGCGCACTCGCGGACCAACAGCATCATCGGCAACGCCGCGAAGTACGCCGAGTTCGCTTCCGTCGAACCGGATTTCGCGCTGATGGACTCGGCGCGCGAAGGCGATCTGATCCGCACCCTCGGTGATTTCCCGCGCGTGGTCGCCACCGCCGCCGAGACCCGCGAACCGCATCGCATCGCCCGCTACCTCGAAGAACTGGCCGGTGTCTACCACCCCTTCCAGTCCGACGACGACATGCGCGTACTGCCCAAGGGCGATGACGCCGTCACCCCCCTCAACGCCGCCCGGCTCGAACTGGTCAAGGCGACCCGTCAGGTGCTGGCCAACGGCCTCACCCTGCTCGGCGTCAGCGCACCGGAGCGCATGTGAACACCGGCAAGCTTTTCAGGAAGGACGCACAACTGTGAGTGGTGCACACCCGGCCGGTCCCCGGCACGCAGAGATCCCGCACGCCCCGAGCCTGGCCGAGCGCCCGACCGGTCCGAGCGAGATGATCGACCTGCCCGCCAACGTGTGGCCGCGCAACGCCACCCGCGGCGAGGACGGCGTCGTCCGCATCGCCGGCGTGCCCGTGACCGAGCTGGCCAAGCAGTACGGCACCCCGCTGTTCGTCATCGACGAGGACGACTTCCGCTCGCGCTGCCGCGACATGGTGCGCGCCTTCGGGCCCAACGCCCGTGTGCACTACGCCTCCAAGGCGTTCCTGTGCGGTGAGATCGCCCGCTGGATCCGCGACGAGGGCCTCTCGCTCGACGTCTGCTCCGGTGGCGAGCTGGCCATCGCGCTGCACGCCGGTTTCCCGGCCGAGCGCATCGCGCTGCACGGCAACAACAAGTCGGTGCCCGAGCTCGAGGCCGCGGTCGCCGCCGGCGTCGGGCACGTGGTCGTCGACTCGCTCTACGAGATCGAGCGGCTCGAAGCGGTCGCAGGCGCGGCGGGCGTTGTCCAGGACGTGCTGGTCCGGGTCACCGTCGGTGTCGAGGCGCACACCCACGAGTACATCTCCACCGCCCACGAGGACCAGAAGTTCGGCTTCTCGATCGCCGGTGGCGACGCCATGGAGGCGCTCGCCCGCGTCTTCGAAGCCGACAACCTGCGCCTTGTCGGCCTGCACAGCCACATCGGCTCGCAGATCTTCGAGCTCGACGGCTTCGAGATCGCCGCGCGCCGCATGCTCGGCCTGCTCCGCGAGGCCATCGACAAATTCGGTATCGAGCGCACCGCGCAGATCTCCACCCTGGATCTGGGCGGCGGCCTCGGTATCTCGTACCTGCCGAGCGACAACCCGCCGCCGCTGGACGAGTTCGCCGCCAACCTGCGCGGCCTGGTCGCCGCCGAGGCCGCCCGCGCCGGGCTGCCAGAGCCGACCATCGCCGTCGAGCCGGGCCGCGCCATCGCGGGGCCTGGCACCGTCACCCTCTACGAGGTCGGCACCATCAAGGACGTCGAGCTCGACGGCGGCGCGCGCCGCCGCTACGTCAGCGTCGACGGCGGCATGAGCGACAATATCCGTCCCGCGCTGTACCAGGCCGATTACGATTGCCGTCTGGTCTCGCGCTCGTCGGATGCGCATGCGGTCGTCGCGCGCGTGGTCGGAAAGCATTGCGAGAGTGGCGATATCGTCATTCGCGATACCTGGATGCCCGCCGATGCCGGCCCGGGTGACCTGGTCGCCGTCGCGGCGACCGGTGCGTACTGCTATTCGATGTCGAGCCGCTACAACCAGCTCACCCGGCCCGCCGTGGTCGCGGTGCGTGACGGTGTGGCGCGACTGATTCTGCGCCGGGAAACGGTGGCGGACCTGCTCAGCCTGGAGGTAGAAGGATGACCGAAACCGGCGTCAACAACGGCACCAGGGACGCGAGTCGTCCGCTGGGTGTCGCCGTCCTCGGCATGGGCACCGTCGGCACCGAGGTGGTCCGCGTGCTGCGCGACCACGCCGAGGACCTGCGTTCGCGCGTCGGTGCGCCGCTCGTGCTGCGCGGCGTCGCCGTGCGCGACCTGAACAAGGACCGCGGCCTGCCCGCCGAGCTGCTCACCACCGACGCCGCGGCGCTCGTCGCCCGCGAGGACGTCGACCTGGTGGTCGAGGTCATGGGCGGCATCGATCCGGCCCGTGGGCTGATCGGCGCGGCGCTGACCGCGGGCAAGTCCGTCGTCACCGCCAACAAGGCGCTGCTGGCCGATTACACCGGCGAACTGGCCGCCGCCGCCGAGCGCAGCCGTGCCGACCTGTACTTCGAGGCCGCCGTCGCCGGTGCGATCCCGGTGGTCCGGCCGCTGATCCAGTCGCTCTCGGGTGACCGGGTGAACCGGGTGGTCGGCATCGTCAACGGCACCACCAACTTCATCCTCTCCGCGATGGACGAGACCGGCGCCGCCTACGACGACGTGCTGGCCGAGGCCACCGACCTCGGTTACGCCGAGGCCGACCCCACCGCCGACGTCGAGGGCTTCGACGCCGCCGCCAAGGCCGCGATCCTGGCCTCGCTGGCCTTCCACACCCGCGTGACCGCGGCGGACGTGTACCGCGAGGGCATCTCCAAGATCACCGCCGAGGACCTGGAGACGGCCTCGGCCGTCGGCTGCACCGTGAAGCTGCTCGCCATCTGCGAGCGCGTCGCGGCCGGTCCGGGCGAGCCCACCTCCGCCGAGGGCGGCAAGGATCGCGTCTCGGTGCGCGTGTACCCGGCGCTGATCCCGCGCAAGCACCCGCTGGCCTCGGTCAACGGCGCGTTCAACGCCGTCGTCGTCGAGGCCGACAACGCGGGCCGCCTGATGTTCTACGGGCAGGGCGCCGGTGGCGCGCCGACCGCGTCCGCCGTGCTCGGCGACCTCGTGATGGCCGCGCGCAACAAGTTCTACGGTGGTCGTGCACCGGGCGAATCGGTCTATGCTGAGCTGCCGATCGCGCCGATCGGGGACACCCCGACCCGCTACCACGTGAACCTGCAGGTGGCGGATCGTCCCGGCGTGCTCGCCGCGGTGGCGGACACGTTCGCCCAGCACGGGGTGAGCATCTCGACCGTCCGTCAGCAGGGCCATGGCGACGGTGCCAGGCTCGTGGTCGTCACCCACCATGCGGTGGAGTCCTCGCTGGCCGATACTGTCGCGGCATTGGCGGAAATGGATTCCGTCACCGCTGTGACCAGCGTTCTCAGACTGGAAGGCACAGAAGAATCATGAATTCCACTGGCATCGCCCCCCAGCTCGGCGTGCACTCGCGCTGGCCGGGTCTGATCGCGGCCTACCGCGATCGGCTCGAAGGTGCCGCCGACTGGGAACCGGTGACCCTGTTCGAGGGCGGTACCCCGCTGGTCCCCGCGCCGCACCTGTCCGAGCTGACCGGGTGCGAGGTGTACCTCAAGGTCGAGGGCGCCAACCCGACCGGTTCCTTCAAGGACCGCGGCATGACCATGGCGATGACCGACGCCAAGTACCGCGGCCAGAAGGCCGTGCTGTGCGCGTCGACCGGCAACACCTCGGCTTCGGCCGCCGCCTACGCCACCCGCGCCGGCATGGAGTGCGCGGTGCTGATCCCGCAGGGCAAGATCGCGATGGGCAAGCTGGCCCAGGCCGTGATGCTCGGCGCCAAGATCATCCAGGTCGAGGGCAACTTCGACGACTGTCTCGAGCTGGCCCGCAAGGTCACCTCGGACTTCCCCGAGGTCGGCCTGGTCAACTCGGTGAACCCGGCCCGCATCGAAGGCCAGAAGACCGCCTCGTTCGAGATCTGCGATGTCCTGGGCAAGGCGCCCGATGTGCACGTGCTGCCGGTGGGCAACGCGGGCAACATCACCGCCTACTGGCGCGGTTACCGCGAGTACCACGCCGACGGCATCACCTCGGTGCTGCCGCGCATGCTCGGCGTGCAGGCCGCCGGTGCGGCCCCGCTGGTCAACGGCGCTCCGGTGAAGGACCCCGAGACCGTGGCCACCGCCATCCGGATCGGCGCTCCGGCGTCGTGGAACGGTGCGATGGAGGCCAAGGAGCAGTCCGGTGGCGCCTTCCGCGCTGCCACCGACGAGGAGATCCTGGCCGCGTACCGGCTGGTCGCCGCGACCGAGGGCGTCTTCGTCGAGCCCGCGTCGGCCGCGAGCGTGGCCGGTCTGCTCGCCGCCCGCAAGGAAGGCTGGCTGGATTCGGGCCTGACCGTGGTCTGCACCGTGACCGGCAACGGTCTCAAGGACCCCGACAACGCGCTGACCGGCATGCCCGAGGTCAAGCCGATCGCCGTCGACCCGGTGGCTGTCGCCCACGAACTCGAGCTGGCCTGAGTTGAGCGCACGCGAGAGCAGGCTGATGACAGCGACCCTGCCCGCCGGTCTCGAAGTGACCGTGCGCGTTCCCGCCTCCACAGCCAACCTCGGCCCCGGATTCGACTGCCTGGGAATGGCATTGGGCCTCTACGACGAGATCGTGGTGCGCACGACCGATTCGGGTCTCGACATCCGGGTCGAGGGTGAGGGCGCCGACGACGTGCCGTGGGGCCCAACGCATCTGGTGGTGCGGGCGATCGAGCGCGGGCTGGAATCGCTCGGCGTCTGGGCCGACGGCCTCGATGTGGTGTGCCGCAACGTGATTCCGCACTCGCGTGGCCTCGGCTCCAGCGCCTCCGCGGTGGTCGGTGGCCTGGCCGCGGGCGCCGGGCTGGCCGCGAAGTTCGATCCGGAGCTGCGCCTCGACGCCGACCGTCTGGTGCAGCTGGCCTCGGAGTTCGAAGGTCATCCCGACAATGCCGCGGCCAGCGTGCTCGGCGGAATCGTGGTGTCGTGGACCGAATCCGATGCCGAGGCCAACCGCGCCTACCGGGCCGTGCGCCTGCGGCCCGCCGCCGCGCTGCGCCCGGTGGTGCTGATCCCGCAGGAACGCTCGTCTACGGCGCACACCCGCGGGCTGCTGCCCGAGCAGGTGCCGCACGGCGACGCCGCGTTCAACGTCAGCAGGGCGGCGCTGGCCGTCGTGGCGCTCACCGAGCGCCCCGATTTGCTGATGCCCGCCACCGCCGACCGGCTGCACCAGACCCAGCGTGCTCCCGCGCTACCGCTCACCACGGCGTGGATCCAGCGGCTTCGGGCCGCGGGAATCCCGGCGACTGTTTCCGGCGCAGGCCCGACCATTCTGGCGCTCGCGACCGGAGAATTCCCCGATGACCTGCGCAAACAGGCGGAATCCGACGGGCTGCGGGTAGTCGAACCCGGCATTGCGGACGGCGTCGCTGTCGACTGACGGCGTGCCTGCCTTGCCGTTGTTCGCAATGGGCAGCTATTCTGTGCAAGTCCGTACATCGTGCGCATCAGACGCCGGTGCTTCATCAGGGCAATCGCTCCAGCAGGCTCCAGGCTCGAGCCTCCACACCATGGAGGTGCTGCGACGCCGAGAAGCCGCTCAACTGGAATGATCTCTCCTCACCACTGTCTTCTGGTGGCGAAGCCTCCGGTCCGGCGGGGCGGGTAGTACGGCACAGGCGTCCTGTCGGACGCGTAATCCGAGCTCGGCACGCGGTGCCGGGTCTACGGAACGAACCCTCGATTCAGCACACGGCATTCGAGGGAAGGAAAGGATTTCCGTGACAGATACGGACCTGCTCGCGACACCCGGGGTGGAATCCAACCCTACGAACTCGGGCGGCCGCGAAAGTGAATCCGGACAGATTTCGAAAATGAGCGAACACACCGACGTCGCACGATCGGGGCTGACTGGAATGCTGTTGCCGCAGTTGCGCGCATTGGCGGGGGAGCTCGGTATCCGAGGCACCTCCGGTATGCGTAAGGGCGATCTCATCGCCGCTATCAAGGAAAATCAGGCCGGAGCGCCTGCGAAGGCGGGCAAGCCCGCCGAGGCCGCCGCCGTGACGGCCGACGCGCCCGCCGCCAAGACCGAGGCGCCCGCCAAGGCCGAGGCTCCGGCCAAGGCCGACAAGCCGGCCAAGGCCGACAAGCCCGCCGAGACGCAGGCCGCCGTCGCGGTCGCGCCCGAGCAGGCCCCGGCCGAGCAGGCGCAGGCCGAGTCCAAGACCGCCGCTCCCGCCGAGTCGACCGAGGATTCCGGTCGCGAGGGCGGTCAGCGTGGCCGTGGCAGGCAGCGTCGTGGTCGTGACCAGGCCCGTTCCGGTGGGGGCGAGAACGCCCAGGCCGAGAGCCGTGGCGAGGAGCCCAAGCAGGCCGACAAGGCCGAGGGCGGCGAGCAGGGCGAGCGTCGTCGCGAGCGTGGCGACCGCACCGGTGGCGACCGGGGCGAGCGCGCCGGTGGCGAGCGGAATCAGAACGAGCGCAACCAGAACCAGAACGGCAGCGCCGGCGGTAATCGCGGTCCCCGCGACGACCGCGGTGGTGACGACGAGGAAGGCGGCCGCGGTCGCCGGGGTCGCCGGTTCCGTGAGCGTCGCCGCGGTCGTGACCGCGACGGTGGCGCCGGTGGCGGTGGCGGCGAGGCCCGCGACTTCGAGATCCGCGAGGACGACGTCCTGCAGCCGGTCGCAGGCATCCTCGACGTCCTGGACAACTACGCGTTCGTGCGGACCTCCGGCTACCTGGCAGGCCCGAACGACGTGTACGTCTCGATGAACCTGGTCCGCAAGAACGGCCTGCGCCGCGGTGACGCGATCACCGGTGCGGTCCGCGCCCCGCGCGACGGCGAGCAGAGCAACCAGCGCCAGAAGTTCGACCCGCTGGTCCGCCTGGACACCGTCAACGGCGGCGAGGTCGAGGCGGCCAAGCGTCGTCCCGACTTCACCAAGCTGACCCCGCTGTACCCGAACCAGCGCCTGCGCCTCGAGACCGCGCAGAACAAGCTGACCACGCGCGTGATCGACCTGATCATGCCGATCGGTAAGGGCCAGCGTGCGCTGATCGTGTCCCCGCCCAAGGCGGGTAAGACCACGATCATGCAGGACATCGCCAACGCGATCGCGATCAACAACCCCGAGTGCTACCTCATGGTTGTCCTGGTCGACGAACGTCCCGAAGAGGTCACCGACATGCAGCGTTCGGTGAAGGGTGAGGTCATCGCCTCCACCTTCGACCGTCCGCCCGCCGACCACACCTCGGTCGCCGAGCTCGCCATCGAGCGCGCGAAGCGACTGGTGGAGATGGGCAAAGACGTTGTGGTGCTGCTCGACTCGATCACCCGATTGGGCCGTGCGTACAACAACTCCTCGCCCGCCTCGGGCCGCATCCTCTCCGGTGGTGTCGACTCGACCGCGCTGTACCCGCCCAAGCGGTTCCTCGGCGCGGCCCGCAACATCGAGAACGGTGGCTCGCTCACCATCATCGCCACGGCGATGGTGGAGACCGGCTCCACCGGTGACACGGTGATCTTCGAGGAGTTCAAGGGCACCGGCAACGCCGAGCTCAAGCTCGACCGCAAGATCGCCGAGCGGCGCGTGTTCCCCGCGGTCGACGTCAACCCGTCCGGTACCCGCAAGGACGAGCTGCTGCTCTCGCCCGACGAGGCCGCCGTGCTGCACAAGCTGCGTCGCGTGCTGACCGGGCTGGACTCGCACCAGGCCATCGATCTGCTGATCGACCGGCTGAAGAAGTCCAAGAACAACCTCGAGTTCCTGATGCAGGTCTCCAAGACCGCACCGGGCGCTCTCGACGAGTGATCGTCTAGAACCGCAGCAAGGGGCCTCGCCGACGCGGGGCCCCTTGCTGCATTCGGGGAACAATTCTGAGGTGGGGGGTGTTTTCGGAGGGTGCGGCCAGATCTGGCATACTGGACCGCTGTGTGTCTGCGGCTTCGCAGACATCCCGCCTAGTCGGTTCCGGTTCACGTATTCCGCGCTCCAGCGGCATGCGACCCGGCGACCATTATCGAGAGGACGCCCATGAAGGCAGGAATCCACCCCACGTATGTCGACACCACCGTTGTGTGTGGTTGCGGCAACACCTTCCAGACTCGCTCCACCAAGGAGTCCGGCCAGATCACCGTCGAGGTCTGCTCGCAGTGCCACCCGTTCTACACCGGCAAGCAGAAGATCCTCGACACCGGCGGCCGCGTCGCTCGCTTCGAGGCTCGCTACGGCAAGCGCGCGGGCAAGAAGGCCGACGCCGACAGCTAGTTGCCTCATCCGACGCCCGGTTCTGCTTTCGCAGGCCGGGCGTCGGTGGTTTCTCGCCCAACCGATTCCGCCCGCACCGCACATAAGGAAGCAAACGTGACGCAGCCGTCCGCCATCGACGACATTCTGGCCGAGTACGCAGGCCTGGAGACGCAGCTGGCCGATCCGTCGTTGCACAGCGACGCCGGTGCGGCCCGGCGGGTGGGCAAGCGGTTCGCCGAGCTGGCCCCGGTGATGTCGACCTACCGCAAGCTCGAATCGGTCCGCGACGATCTCGACGCCGCCCGTGAGCTGGCCGCCGACGACGCCGCGTTCGCCGCCGAGGTGCCCGGTCTGGAAACCCAGCTGGTGGAGCTCGAGCAGGCGCTGGCCGATCTGCTCGCCCCGCGCGACCCGCACGACGGCGACGACGTGGTACTCGAGGTGAAGTCGGGCGAGGGCGGCGAGGAATCGGCGCTGTTCGCCGCCGACCTGGCGCGCATGTACATCCGCTACGCCGAGCGGCACGGCTGGAAGGTGGAGACGCTCGACGTCACCTATTCCGACCTGGGCGGATACAAGGACGCGACGCTGTCGATCAAGAGCCGCGACGCCGCCCGTGACGGCGTGTGGTCGCGCTTCAAGTTCGAGGGTGGCGTGCACCGCGTGCAGCGCGTGCCGGTGACCGAGTCACAGGGCCGCATCCACACCTCGGCGGCGGGCGTGCTGATCTACCCCGAGCCCGACGAGGTCGAGCAGGTGCAGATCGACGAGACCGACCTGCGCATCGATGTCTACCGGTCCTCCGGCAAGGGCGGCCAGGGCGTCAACACCACCGACTCCGCGGTTCGCATCACCCACCTGCCCTCCGGCATCGTGGTGACCTGCCAGAACGAGCGCTCCCAGCTGCAGAACAAGGCGCGCGCGATGCAGGTGCTCGCCGCCCGGCTGCAGGCGCTGGCCGAGGAGCAGGCCGACCAGGAGGCCGCCGCGGGCCGCGCGAGCCAGATCCGCACGGTGGACCGCTCCGAGCGCATCCGCACCTACAACTTCCCGGAGAACCGGATCGCCGATCACCGCATCGGTTTCAAGGCGCACAACCTCGACGCCGTCCTCGACGGTGACATGGACGCGCTGCTCGACGCGCTCGGCAAGGCCGACCGCGACGCCCGTATGGCCGCCGAGTAACCGTGGCGGAACGCGTCCGGCTGCGCCCGCTGATCGTCGAGGCCGCGGCGCGGCTGGCCGAGGCGGGCGTCGCCTCACCGCTGCCCGATGCCGAGAACCTGGCCGCCCACGTGCTCGGTGTCGACCGGATGCGGCTGGCGCTGCACCCGATGGTCGAGCCCGCCGAGGCGGAACGGTTCGGGCAGCTGATCGACCAGCGGGCCGCGCGAATCCCGTTGCAGCACTTGACCGGAACGGCCGCGATGGGCGAGATCGACCTCGCCGTCGGCCCTGGCGTCTTCGTGCCGCGCCCCGAGACCGAGCTGCTGTTCGCGTGGGCGCTGGCCTGGCTGGAGACGCTGCCGCACGACCACGCGCCGATCGTCGTCGACCTGTGTACCGGCTCGGGCGCCCTGGCCCTTGCCATCGCACACGCCCGCCCCGATGCCCAGGTCCATGCCGTCGAACTCGACCCCGACGCCCTGCCCTGGGCCCGGCGCAATGCCGACGACCGCATCGCCGACGGCGACACCCCCATCACCCTGTACGCCGACGACGTCACCGACCCGACCCTGCTCACCGAGCTGTCGGGCCGCGTCGACCTGGTCGTCTCGAACCCGCCCTACATCCCCGACGCCACCATCCTCGACCCCGAGGTCGCCGAGCACGACCCCCACCGCGCCCTCTTCGGCGGCCCCGACGGCCTCGACGTCATCCGCGCCATGGTCCCCACCATCGCCCGCCTGCTGTGCCCCGGCGGCGCCACCGCCATCGAGCACGACGACACCAACGGCGGGGGAGTGGCGGCCCTCCTGGCGGCCGCCGATTTCGTCGACATCGTCGAGCATCCCGATCTCGCGGGTAAGCCGCGATTCATCGTCGCGGCGCGGCACAGCAAACCCTGACCGGGTGACCGAACGCCGTGTGTCCCCGCTGCCTGCGGCGCGGGCCCGCTGGTCCAGCACACCTCCAGCAGCTCCAGGAGTGGCCGCTGCACGCCGGGCGGTGGGCCGGAGCGTCGCGGCCTCGCAAAGTCCCCGCGCAGGTGAAGCCCCTCGCGGGGGCTAGACTCTTGCCGCACACCGAAGACCGGCAAGAATCGTGGGACCTCGACAACTTGCCGCAACCCCGATGACCACGAGACCCGGGGCAGCGGAATATTGTCAGCCACCCGAAGTCCGGCAGAAATCGCGGGAAGGCGAAGCTAAGCGTGAGTACCGTTTACGACTGTGCCGAACCGGCGTCTCGGGCCGCCGGCATCACCGCCGCCACCAGCGCGCTGAAGTCCGGTCGGCTGGTCGTGATGCCGACCGACACGCTGTACGGCCTGGCGGCCGACGCGTTCGATGCCGACGCGGTCGGCTCGCTGCTGGCCGCGAAGCGGCGCGGTCGCGATATGCCCGTTCCGGTGCTCGTCGGTTCCTGGCACACCATCGATGGGCTCGTGTTCTCGGTGCGGCCGCAGGCGCGGGACCTGATCCGCGCGTTCTGGCCGGGTGCGCTGAGCCTGGTCGTGCAGGCGGCGCCGTCGCTGGCGTGGGATCTGGGTGACACCCGCGGCACGGTGATGCTGCGGATGCCGTTGCATCCGGTGGCGCTGGAATTGCTGCGCGAAGTCGGGCCGCTGGCCGTGTCGAGTGCGAACGTGTCCGGGCAGCCGCCCGCCAGCACCGTCGAGCAGGCGCGCGAGCAGCTGGGTTCGCTGGCGAGTGTGTATCTCGACGGTGGTCCGGCCGAGCACGCGGTGGCCTCCACGATCGTCGATCTGACCGCGGATCAGCCAAGGGTGTTGCGGGAGGGTGCGGTGCCGGTGGCCGATATCGCGGAGGTGCTCGGGATGGCGCCCGACGCGTTGACCAGCCCCGCGCAGCGGTGATCGCACGCCTCCCATGAGCTCAGTCGTTCCCCTGCGCGAGCTGGTGCTCGTGCTGCTCGTCTCGGCCACGGTGACCTTCCTGGCGACCGGCGGTGTCCGGGTGCTTGCCATCGGCTTCGGCGCGGTCGCGATTCCGCGTGAGCGCGATGTGCACGTGAAGCCGATTCCGCGGATGGGTGGCGTCGGCATGTATGTCGGTGTCGTCGCCGCGGTGTTGTTCGCCCACCAATTGCCTGCCCTGCGCCGCGGTTTCGATTACGCGCCCGATATTCCTGCGGTGCTGGTCGCGGCGACGATCATCGTGCTCGTCGGCATCGTCGACGACCGCTGGGGTCTGGACGCGCTCACCAAATTCGCCGGGCAGGTCACCGCGGCGGGCGTGATGGCCGTGATGGGCCTGAGCTGGTACGTGATCTACGACCCGTTCAACGACTCCACCGTGGTGCTCGACGCGCTGCAGGGCGGTCTGGTGACCGTCGGCATCACCGTCACGCTCGTGAACGCGATGAACTTCGTCGACGGTCTGGACGGTTTGGCGGCGGGGCTCGGCTTGATCTGCGCCGTCGCGGTTTTCGTGTTCTCCGTCGGTTTGCTCTACGACCAGGGCGGCTCGGTGGACACCTATCCACCCGCGCTGCTGGCCGCCGCGCTGGCCGGCGCCTGCCTCGGATTCCTTCCGCACAATTTCTCGCCCGCCCGAATCTTCATGGGCGATACCGGCTCGATGATGATCGGTTTGATGCTGGCGGCGGTTTCCACCGGCGCCTCCGGCCGAATTCCGCTGCAGGGCTACGGCCCGCGCGACATTGTCGGTTTGCTCTCACCGCTGTTGCTGGTCGGCGCGGTGATGTTCATTCCGGTGCTGGATCTGTTGCTCGCGATCGTGCGCCGCGTGCGCGCGGGCGTGAGTTTCTCCACACCGGACAAAATGCATCTTCATCACCGATTGCTACAGATCGGACATTCCCAGCGACGCGTGGTCCTGTTGATCTATTTATGGGTCGGCGTGCTCGCCTTCGGCGCGGTGGGAACATCGCTGATGGATCGGCGACTCGTGGTGTTACTGGTGGCGGGTGGATTGGTGTTCGCGCTGGTAGTGACCGCGATCCCATCGATGCGCCGGGTGGAGTCGGCGAACCGGTGAACTCCGGCCGCAAGGTAAAGTGCGGCCCGTGAGCTTTACACCGGAAACCGTGCCGAGCCCCGACGCCCCGTTGCGCGCCGCGCTGCGCTACGGCCTGATCGGCCTCGGTGTCCTCGTGGTCGCCTCGATCGCCATCGCCACCGCGGTGGCCGGTACGCCAGGCATGTGGGGCGCCGTACTCGGCTCAGCGATCGGCGGCGCCTTCATCCTCACCACGGCCTTGTCCGTGCTCCTCGGTGCGAAGCTTCCTCCGAGTACCGCGGGCTTTGTGCTGTTGGGAGGCTGGATCGGCAAGATGCTGGTCGGCCTGCTGGTCATCGCTGCTCTGCAGCGCTTCGACTTCTACAGCAGGTTCGCGCTCTTCTTCACGGTGGTCGCCGCGTTGTTCATCGTGCTCGGCGCGGAAACGTACGGTGCTGTGCGCCACAAGGTTCCGTATGTCACGACACGCGCGGGAGACAGCGAAACGGGCTCCGAACAGGAATAATCCCACCCAGCTACGCACTGTCGTAGATAACTTGGTAAAGTGCAGGTAAGCAAGCGACCAAGTCGGGATCCAATCCTCGGGGTACACGAGCCCCGGGCCCCACCAGATCGGGGGGATCACCAAGGTCTCGCGGGGTGCCGCTATGCTTACTGCCGATCCGGGGCTGAATCTGTCTCGGTTGAAGCAAATCGACGATGTCGCCGACACCTGGGCAGGCGCGACGCGGATTTCCGCGGAGCCTGTTGTGGCACTTCGAGCGTTCTAGTCGATACCCCTGATCGTCAATGTCCGATCGAACCACGGGACCATGATCCCGCGGCCCGAACACGGGAGAGAACGCTGAGCGCCACAACTTGGGCGGGCGAATTTCATACGCCATCACTAATCGACTTCTTCCCTCCAGCGATCTTGTTCGAGGGCACGTTCATCGAGATCGACCGCCTGGTGCTCGTCCGTGTCTTGATGTCCGCGGTGCTGATCGGGTTCATGCTCGCAGCATTTCGGAGCCCGCGGATCATTCCCGGTCGTCTGCAGAGCATCGCCGAGTCCGGTCTGGTCTTCGTCAAGGAGCAGATTTGTGACGAGGTTCTGGGCAAGGAATCCGGGCGGAAGTTCTTCCCGCTGATCGCGACGGTCTTCTTCACCGTTCTCTTCCTGAACTTTTCGGGCATCATCCCCGGCTTGAACATCTCCAGCAACGGCCGAATCGCCATGCCGCTGGTCCTGGCCGTGATCGCCTACGTCGCGTTCAACTATGTCGGCATCAAGAAGTACGGATTCATCAAGTACATGCGTAGCAGCATCGTGGTTCCGGGTGTTCCACCAGCGCTGCATGTACTGCTGATTCCGATCGAGTTCATGTCGACGTTCCTGCTGCGTCCCTTCACGCTGACTGTCCGACTCATGGCCAACATGCTCGCCGGTCACATCCTGTTGGTGATGTTCTTCGCCGCGACGCAGTTCTTTCTGTTCGACGCGGACAACTGGATGAAGGTCTTCGCGCCGTTCTCCCTGCTCGCGGGCATCGCGTTCACGCTGTTCGAGCTGCTCGTCATCCTGTTGCAGGCCTACGTCTTCGCGCTGCTGGTTGCGATCTACATCGGACAAGCCGAGCACGTCGATTCACACTGATCCGACTAGCTGCTACTTACTCGAAACCCCTGCTGCACCACGCCACCCGGCGGGTGAGCAACAGAAAGGAATGGAAGACTCATGAGCCTCTCGTACTTGGCCCAGGAAGCCGTCACCACCACCACCAACAACACGGGCTTCGGTGCCATCGGCTATGGTCTGGCCGCAATCGGCCCCGGTGTCGGCATCGGCATTCTCGTGGGTAAGACGATCGAAGGTATCGCCCGTCAGCCCGAGCTGGCCGGCCAGCTCCGGACCACCATGTTCCTCGGCATCGCGCTGACCGAGGCACTTGCCCTCCTCGGCCTTGTCGCCGGCTTCATTTTCTGATTCCCATGTCTCAGTACACAGTGCTGGCTGCAGAGGAAGCAGAGAACGTCAATCCTCTCATTCCAGCCACATACGACATTGTGTGGTCGGCGATCTGCGTCGCCATCATCGCGGTTCTGTTCTACAAGTTCGTGGCGCCGCGTCTGACCAAGGTGCTCGATGAGCGTGCCGAAAAGATCCAGGGCGGTATCGCCAGGGCCGAAGCAGCCCAGGCGGAAGCACAGCAGACGCTGGAGCAGTACCAGCAGCAGCTCGCCGACGCCCGGCTCGAGGCCGCACGTATCCGCGAGGAGGCCCGCACCCAGGGTCAGCAGATCCTCGCGCAGATGCGCACGGATGCCCAGGCCGAAAGCGACCGTATTGTCGCCGCAGGCCACTCCCAGCTGGAAGCCCAGCGCCAGCAGATCCTGACGGAGCTGCGTTCCGAGGTCGGCCGCACGGCCGTCGACCTGGCCGAGAAGATCATCGGTCAGTCGGTTTCGGACGAAGCCAAGCAGGCGGCGTCGATCGACAAGTTCCTTCGCGAACTCGACGACACCGACGCCATCGGGGTCGGAAGGTAGCGACGCGAAAGTGAGAAGCATGTACGCAGCGAGCCGCGAGGCCAGTGCCCGGTCTCGCGAGGCGCTTCGGGTCGCGCTGACCGGAAGCGAAACTGTTGCGGCCACAACGGGATCGGAACTGTTCGCCGTTGTCGCCGTGCTGGACGACCAGCGTTCGCTGCGTGTGGCGCTCGCGGACGCCTCGGTGCCGGGTTCGGCGCGCGCTGAACTCAGCGAACGGATCTTCGGCGGCAAGGTCAGCGCTGCCACGCAGGCAGTGCTGACCACCGTGGTGGCGCAGAACTGGTCGAGCACCGCCGATCTGGTCGACACCCTGGTGCTGCTCGGGCAGGAGGCTCTGCTGGAGTCGGCCAACGACGGTGGCCGGCTGGACGCGGTGGAGGACGAGCTGTTCAGGCTCGGCCGGATCATCGCCGACAACCCGCAGCTGGAGCAGGCACTGTCCGATCAGGGCAAGCCGGCCGCGGCGCGGCGCGAGCTGATCGAGCGCCTGCTGAACGGCAAGGCCGAGTCGATCACCCAGACGCTGGCCGAGCAGGCGGTTACCCGGCAGCGGACCAACAACATCGGCGTCGCCTTCGACGCCCTGTCCGATCTGGCGGCGGCCCGTCGTGACCAGATCGTCGCCCACGCGCACGCCGCGGTCGAGCTGTCCGATCAGCAGAAGGAGAAGCTCTCTGCTTCCCTGCAGCGGATCTACGGCAAGGCGGTCACCGTGCACGTGCAGGTCGACCCGACGCTGCTGAGCGGCGTCGTCGTGCGCGTCGGAGACGACGTCATCGACGGCAGCGCCACCGGCCGACTGGAGAAGCTGCGCCGGGCACTGTCCTGACCAGCAGCTCAACTCCAACCCCCGACATTCGAGACCACAGCGAGAGCAGGAACAACATGGCGGAGCTGACGATCTCCTCCGACGAGATCCGTAGCGCGATCGAGAGCTACACCCAGAGCTACACCCCGGAAACCTCCATCGAAGAAGTCGGCCTCGTGACCGACACCGGCGACGGCATCGCGCACGTGAGCGGTCTGCCTTCGGCGATGGCCAACGAGCTGCTCGAGTTCCCTGGCGGCGTCCTGGGCGTCGCGCTGAACCTCGAGGACACCGAGATCGGTGCCGTCATCCTCGGCGAGTACGCCTCGCTCGAGGAGGGCCAGCAGGTCCGCCGCACCGGCGACGTGCTGTCGGTTCCCGTCGGTGACAAGTTCCTCGGTCGCGTCGTCAACCCGCTCGGCCAGCCGATCGACGGCCTGGGCGAGATCGAAGCCGACGACCGCCGCGTGCTGGAGCTGCAGGCCGCGACCGTGCTGGAGCGCCAGCCGGTCGAGGAGCCGCTGGCCACCGGTATCACCGCGATCGACGCGCTGACCGCCATCGGCCGCGGCCAGCGTCAGCTGATCATCGGCGACCGCAAGACCGGCAAGACCGCCGTCGCCGTCGACGCGATCCTGAACCAGAAGGCGAACTGGGAGACCGGCGACCCGACCAAGCAGGTCCGCTGCATCTACGTCGCGATCGGCCAGAAGGGCTCCACCATCGCGGGCGTCAAGACCGCGCTCGAGGAGCACGGCGCGATGGAGTACACCACCATCGTCGCGGCCCCGGCCTCCGACTCCGCCGGCTTCAAGTGGCTGGCTCCCTACACCGGTTCGGCCATCGGCCAGCACTGGATGTACCAGGGCAAGCACGTCCTGATCGTGTTCGACGACCTGACCAAGCAGGCCGAGGCGTACCGCGCCATCTCGCTGCTGCTGCGTCGTCCGCCGGGCCGCGAGGCGTACCCCGGTGACGTCTTCTACCTGCACTCCCGTCTGCTGGAGCGTTGCGCGAAGCTGTCCGATGCCATGGGCGGCGGCTCGATGACCGGTCTGCCGATCATCGAGACCAAGGCCAACGACGTCTCGGCGTTCATCCCGACCAACGTCATCTCCATCACCGACGGCCAGGTCTTCCTCGAGTCCGACCTGTTCAACAAGGGTGTCCGCCCGGCGATCAACGTCGGTACCTCGGTCTCCCGTGTCGGTGGCGCCGCCCAGACCAAGGCCATGAAGAAGGTCGCCGGTTCGCTGCGTCTGGAAATGGCGCAGTACCGCGAGCTGGAGGCGTTCTCCGCCTTCGCCTCCGACCTGGACGCCGCCTCGCTGGCCCAGCTCGAGCGTGGTGCCCGCTGGGTGGAGCTGCTCAAGCAGAACCAGTACTCCCCGGTCGCCGTCGAGGATCAGGTCGTCTCGATCTACCTGGTCGACGCCGGCTACTACGACTCGGTGCCGGTCGGCGACGTGCGTCGCTTCACCGCCGAGCTGCTGGAGCACCTGCACAGCGCGACCCAGTCGTCCTTCGACGCGCTCGAGGGTGGCCGCAAGCCGCTCGACGGCGAGGCCGCCGACGCGATCAAGTCGGAGACCGACAAGTTCAAGGAAGGCTT
>NZ_JBHXAY010000114.1:0-20677 GCF_042728775.1 Nocardia sp. NPDC060259 | reverse complement strand
GTCGATCCCCGCAGGGATCCCGTCCGACCCGGCCCGAGCTTTTTTCAGCGCCTACTTCAGGCCGAGAGCCGCACTGCCCGAATCGAGCAGATCCTGGATCGGGTTGCCCGCAGCGTCGCCCACGGCGACGGTCTTGTCCAGCAACTCGACGGCCGGGCTGTTGACGCTGCAGGACTCGCCCTCACCGACGTAGAGGTGGACCCGCACCCGGTGGTTGCCCGCGGCGATGTTCGCGAGCACCGCGGACGGCTTCTCCTTCGAGAGGATGGCGCTCTGCAACATCTCGTCCACCATCACCGTGCCGGACCAGCAGGCGTCGTCGGTGTTGTTGATGGAGACGGTGATGGTGTCGGCACCACCCACCGCGTCGGCGGTCCGCGCGGCGGACGCGGTGCCCGCGAACAGGGTAATCGCGACGGCGGCGAGGGCGGTGGCCCCGCTGGCAAGCTTGAAAGTACGCATTGTTCCCTTCCCGTACCCCCCTCGGTGGTGATCATAGGACCATCCGATCATTTCGCATGCCCCCAATAGTGTTGGCGGAAAACATGTTTCGAGAAACAGGAACTTGGGCAAAACGGTCATCCGCACGGCTTTGCGCGTTTTCCAACCCGGGTGCGCCGGTCGGCGTAAGGATGGGGCATGGCTCCGCGAACGCTGCTGCGCACCTGTCCGCTGTGTGAGGCCGTCTGCGGTCTCGCGATCACGCTCGACGACGCCGACCGGGTGGTCTCGGTGCGCGGCGATCGCGACGACCCGTTCAGCAAGGGCTTCCTGTGCCCGAAGGGCGCGAGCTTCGGCAAGCTCGACGAGGACCCCGATCTGGTCACCACCCCGCTGATCCGCGAGGGCGACGTCTTCCGCGCCGCGAGCTGGGACGAGGCGTTCGACCTGATCGCGACGAGGTTCACCGAGGTCGTCACGGCGCACGGCAGTGGCTCGACCGCGGTCTACCTCGGCAATCCCAACGCCCACACCGTCGCGGGCGCGCTCTATCTGCCCGCCCTGATCCGCGCGCTGAGCACCCGGCACATCTACACCGCGAGCACCGCCGACCAGATGCCCAAACAGGTCGCGGCCGGGCTCATGTTCGGCGACCCGTTGACCGTGCCGGTCCCCGACCTCGACCGCACCGACTTCCTGCTGATGCTCGGCGCCAACCCGCTCGAATCCAACGGGTCGCTGTGTACCGCGCCGGACTTCCCCGGCAGGCTGAAGGCGCTCCGGGCCCGCGGCGGCAAGCTGGTCGTCGTCGACCCGAGGGCGACCAGGACCGCGGCGCTGGCCGACGAGCACCTGTTCATCCGGCCCGGCGCCGACGCCTACCTGCTGTTCGCCGTCGTCCACACGCTCTTCGCCGAGGAACTGACCGACGTGCGGATCGAGGCCGACGGCATCGACGACCTGCGCGCCGCCGCCGCGGAGTTCAGCCCGGAATCGGTCGTCGAGCGCACCGGCATCCCCGCCGACACCATCCGCGACCTGGCCCGCGACCTCGCGGCGGCGCCCACCGCCGCCGTCTACGCCAGGATCGGCACCTGCACCGCCGAGTTCGGCACGCTCACCCAGTGGCTTGTCGACGCGATCAACGCCCTGACCGGCAATCTCGACGCCCCCGGCGGCGCCATGTTCGCCACCGCGGCGGCGGGGGGCATCCCACGCACCAGGCCGTTCCGACCGGGCCGCTGGACAAGCAGGGTGCGCGGCCTGCCGGAGGCGATGGGCGAGCTGCCCGTCGCCACCCTCGCCGACGAGATCGAAACCCCCGGTCAGGGACAGATCAAAGCCCTGGTCACGGTCGCGGGCAACCCGGTGCTGTCCGCGCCGAGCGGCGCGAGGCTCGACCGCGGACTGGCCGGGCTGGAGTTCATGGTCAGCGTCGACCGGTACGTCAACGAGACGACCAGGCACGCGTCGGTGATCCTGCCGCCGCCGCGCTCGGTGCAGTCGCCGCATTACGACTTCGCGCTGCTTCAGTTCGCGGTGCGCAATTACACGCGGTACTCGCCGCCGCTGGTTCCGCTCGACGGCCGCCCGTCCGAATCGGCGGTGATCGCGCGGCTCGCCGCCGCCGTCAGCGGGCAACCACACGCGGGCACCGGCACCGAGAGCCCGATCGCGATGATCGACGAGCTGGTCATCTCCGGCATGTTGCACAAGGCGGGGATGAGCGATCGGCGCGACGAGCTCGACGGCGCCGACACGACAGAACAGCGCATCGACCTGATGCTCAAGCTCGGCCCGTACGGCGCGTGGAACGGCGGCGAGCTGAGCCTGCGCGCCCTGCTCGCCAACCCGCACGGCATCGACCTCGGCCCGCTGCGACCGCGCCTGCCCGGCGTGCTGCGCACCGCGTCCCGCAAGGTGGAACTCGCACCGCCGGAGCTGCTCGCCGACGTCACCAGACTGCGCGCCGGACTCGCGGCGAGCGCACCGGAGATGGTGCTGATCGGGCGCAGGCAGCTGCGCTCCAACAACAGCTGGATGCACAACATCGCCGGCCTTGTCGGCGGATCGAACCGGTGCACGCTGCAGATCCATCCCGACGACGCGAGCAGACTCGGTCTCGGCGAGCTGGCCGAGATCAGTTCGGCGGCTGGCTCATTGACGGTTCAAGTCGAGCAGACGCCGACGATCATGCCGGGCGTGGTGAGTTTGCCGCACGGCTGGGGACACGGCGCGAGCACCACCCAATCGGTCGCGCTCGCGCACGCCGGCGTGAATGCCAATGTGCTGACCGATGATTCGGTGGTCGACGCGGTGTCCGGCACCGCCGTGTTCAACGGCGTCCCTGTGACGGTAGGACCGGCCTGATCAGTCCACTCCGGAAACCGCTGCGCAAACCCGGTTTTCATATCATTCGCAACAATGGACACACCACATAACTCGTGAGGCTCCCCTAGACTGGGTGAGATTGCAGTCACAAGCGGGGGTTTCAGCGCGAAACCCGCATCACCCGGTTCGGCTAGCAGAGGGGGCCCCGATGCCCGGAAAACACGTCGGCAGCGACGGAGAGCACGAGCTTCAGGACACGTTGGGCACCGCGGACAGGGCCGAACGCTTCTACGACGACCAGGTGATCGACTACCTGAACCCGTCCATGGTCGAATTCGTGGGGCGGATGGACATGGCGTTCATCTCCACCGCCGACTCGCACGGCGAATGTGACGCCAGCTTCCGTGCGGGTACGCCGGGATTCCTGCACGTCATCGACGAACGCACGATTGCGTACCCCGAATATCGAGGTAACGGAGTAATGGCCAGCCTCGGCAACATCCTCGAGAACCCGCATGTGGGGATCTTGATGATCGACTTCGTTCGCGACCTGATCGGGCTGCACATCAACGGGAAAGCCCGCATGGTTGCCGACAGTGAGCTACGCGAGACCGTCAGCGATCTGCCAGACGCTGAACGCGGGAAGACATCGCAGGTGTGGGTCGTCGTCGACGTGGAAGAAGCCTATATCCACTGCCGCAAGCACATTCCGCAGATGGTGCCGGTCGCGCGGGATCGCCGCGAGTGGGGCACCGACAATGTCAGGGCGAAGGGCGGCGACTACTTCGGCGTCAAGGCGGGCAAGCAGCCAGCGCCGACAGCGGCGAAGGCCAGCTGACTACTCGAGCCTGAAGATCACCAGCCGCTGTACGACGAAGTTGATGACGGTGGCGGTGCCCTGCGCGACAACGAACGCCAGCGGCTGCCGCCACCACTCGTCGGGCAGCGCGAAGTACAGCACCGCGTTGATCCCGACCTGGACGGCGAAGGTCACCGCGTAGAGCGCGACGACGGCGAAGAAGCGCGCCCTGCTCGGTTCGGCCTTGAACGTCCAGCGGCGGTTGATCAGGTACGCGGTGGTCGTCCCCGCGACGAAGCTGATGGCCTTGGCCAGGCTCACCGGAAGGCCGACCAGGTTCAGCAGCAGGGAGTAGATGCCGTAGTCGACGATCGCCGAGAGGCCGCCGGTCAGCGTGAACCGCACGATCTGCGTCTTCAGGTCTACGTCGGTCCCACCGGGCTCGTCGACCAGGGGAATCTCGGCGGGAAGCGGCAGATGCGGTTGGGCTTGCACGTGAGGAAGACTACGAGACCGGTCGCGATTCCCGCCATGCATGTAGCCTCTTAGCCGATGTCCGAGAACATTCCGACCACCACCGACGGTGCGTTTGCGCTGCCTACGCGCACGCGCACGCTCACCGGATGGGGTCGCACCGCACCCACCTCCGCCGAAGTGCTCTCGACCAGCGATCCCGAGTTGATCGCCAAGGCCGTGAGCATGGTCGCCGAGGACAACGACTCCAAGCCGGCGCACTTGCGACGCGGCGTGATCGCCCGTGGCCTCGGCCGCTCCTACGGCGACCACGCGCAGAACGCGGGCGGCCTCGTCATCGACATGCCAGCGCTCAACCGCATCCACCGCATCGACCGCGATTCCCGCATGGTCGACGTGGACGGCGGCGTGAGCCTGGATCAGTTGATGAAGGCCGCGCTGCCGTTCGGCCTGTGGGTCCCCGTGCTACCCGGCACCCGCCAGGTGACCATCGGCGGCGCCATCGCCTCCGATATCCACGGCAAGAACCACCACAGCGAAGGCAGCTTCGGCAACCACGTCCGCTCGATCGACCTGCTGACCGCCGACGGTCAGGTGCGCACGATCTCGCCGACCGCCGACGCCGAGCTGTTCTGGGCCACCGTCGGCGGCAACGGACTGACCGGCATCATCCTGCGCGCCACCATCGAGATGGCGCCGACGGAGACGGCCTACTTCCTCAACGACGGCGTGAAGACCTCCACGCTGGACGAGACCATCGCGGCACACAGCGACGGCAGCGAAGAGAACTACACCTACTCGAGTGCCTGGTTCGACGTGATCAGCCCGCTGCCCAAGCTGGGCCGGGCCACCATCACCCGGGGCCGTCTCGCCAAGCTCGACGAGCTCCCCAAGCGGCTGCAGAAGAAGCCGTTGAAGTTCGACGCGCCACACCTGATGACGGTGCCGGACATCTTCCCCAACTTCACCATGAACAAGCTGACCCTGTCGGCCATCGGTGAGGCGTACTACGCCATGGGCGGGGACTACACCGGCAAGGTCCAGAACCTGACGCAGTTCTATCACCCGCTCGACATGATCTCGGAGTGGAACCGTGGCTACGGCTCCAACGGCTTCCTGCAGTACCAGTTCGTGGTGCCGACCGAGGCTGTCGAGGAGTTCAAGCGGATCATCATCGACATCCAGGCGTCCGGGCATTACTCGGCGCTGAATGTGTTCAAGCTGTTCGGTCCCGGTAACCAGGCACCGTTGAGCTTCCCGATGCCGGGCTGGAACATCTGCGTGGACTTCCCAATCAAACCGGGCCTCAATGAGCTGGTCACCGATCTGGACCGGCGCGTGATGGAGTTCGGCGGCCGCCTCTACACCGCGAAGGACTCGCGGACCAGCGCGGAAGCGTTCCACAAGATGTACCCGCGGATCGACGAGTGGATCAAGATCCGCCGCAGCGTCGACCCGACCGGCGTATTCATGTCCGATATGGCCAGGAGGCTGGAGCTCCAGTGATCAACGCAGTGGGCAACCCACAGACCATTCTGCTGTTCGGCGGTACCTCCGAGATCGGTCTCGCGATCTGCGCCGAGTACCTGCGCAAGAGCCCGGCCCGGATCGTCCTGGCCAACCTGCCCGGCGACCCGCTGCTCGAGGGCGCGGTCGCGCAGCTGAAGGCGGCCGGTGCGACCCAGGTCGACGTCATCGACTTCGACGCGCTCGACACCGAATCGCACCCGAAGGTCGTCGACTCCGCGTTCGCCGCGGGTGACGTCGACGTCGCGATCGTGGCGTTCGGTGTGCTCGGCGACGCCGAGGAGCTGTGGCAGAACCAGCGCAAGGCGGTCATGACCGTCGGCATCAACTACACCGCCGGTGTGTCGGTCGGCGTGCTGGTCGGCGAGAAGTTCAAGGCGCAGGGTCACGGCCGGATCATCGTCATGTCCTCGGTGGCCGGTGAGCGCGTTCGCCGCTCCAACTTCGTCTACGGCTCGACCAAGGCAGGCCTCGACGGCTTCTACCTCGGCCTCGGCGAGGCGCTGCGCCCGCACGGCCCGCGCGTCACCGTCGTGCGCCCGATGCAGGTGCGCACCTCGGCGACGAAGGCGCACTGGGAAGCCACCGGCTCCAAGGAAGCCCCGCTCACCGTCGATCCCGAGGACGTCGCCCGGATGGCCGTCTCCGCCTCGGAGAAGGGCACCGAGATCGTCTGGGCCCCCGGCGAGGCGCGCTACCTGATGTCGGCGCTGCGCCACGTGCCGCGCCCGATCTTCCGCAAGCTGCCGATCTGATTCACCGCTGACCCGAACTGCCGCATCGTCCCCGGACGGTGCGGCAGTTCTCGTTCACGCCCGCGGGCGAGGCCTCCACTAGGCTGGCCCGGACCGTAGAGCCGACAGGAGCTGGAGGACAGCGCGCCGATGACGACGAACGAACAGGTGCCGTCGGTGCGCAGGATCGGGGCAGGGGTCGGTGAGGGCGCGGCGGCCGCGCTGGTGGCGCTCGTCGTCGCCGCGGTCGGGCTGTTCGCGTTCTCGGCGGTGCAGTGGCCCGCGTTCAACTCCTCCAATGTGACCCGGGCGCTGACCACCGTCGGCCAGGTGGTCGCCATCGCGCTGCTGGTGGTTTCGGTGCTGCTGATCCGGCTGCGGAAGTGGCCGGTGGTGGCGAAACTGGCCTCCTGGGTGGGCATTTCGAGCTTTGTGACGGTGACGCTCGGTATGCCGCTCGCGGCGACCAAGCTGTATCTGTTCGGTGTCTCGGTGGACCAGGAGTTTCGCACCGAATATCTGACGCGGCTCACCGACAGTGCGGCGCTGCGGGATATGACCTATGTCGACCTGCCGCCGTTCTATCCGGCGGGCTGGTTCTGGATCGGCGGGCGCGTGGGCAACCTGCTCGGCATGGACGGCTGGGAAGTGTTCAAGCCGTACGCGATCGGGCTGCTCGCCGTCGCCGCGGCGGTGGCGCTGGTGCTGTGGACGCAGCTGGTGCGGGCCGACCTCGCGGTCGGCGCCGCGGCGGCGGTGACCGCCATGACGCTGGCCTACGCCTCCCCCGAGGCCTACGGCGCGGTGCTTGTCGTGTTCATTCCGCCGGTGCTCGTGCTCGCCTGGGGTGCGCTGCACCGGTCGACGGGCGGGTGGGGCGCGGTGCTCGGCACCGGGCTGTTCCTCGGCGTCGCCGCCTGCTTCTACACGCTGTACCTGGCGATCGTGGCGTTCACCGTGGTGCTCATGGCCGTGGTCGCGGCGGGTGTGGCCGTGTACACGCGCAAGGAAGACCTGCGCCCGCGGGTCGGCGGACCGCGTGCCGTCGGTGGTCCGGCGCCGTGGCGGTCGGCGATC
Source organism: Nocardia sp. NPDC060259 (assembly GCF_042728775.1). Taxonomy (NCBI): domain Bacteria; kingdom Bacillati; phylum Actinomycetota; class Actinomycetes; order Mycobacteriales; family Nocardiaceae; genus Nocardia; species Nocardia sp. NPDC060259. The sequence goes on along the minus strand of NZ_JBHXAY010000114.1, from coordinate 13,294 downwards.
GCGCCGCTGACCAAGCTGGTCGTCATCGGGGCCATCGCCGCCGTGCTCGCACTGGTGGTGTGGGCGCCGTATCTGCTGAAGATGCTGTCGGGGGCGACACTGCCCTCCGGCAACGCCTTCCACTATCTGCCGCAGTCGGGCGCCGAGCTGGCGTTCCCGATGCTGGAGTTCTCGCTGCGCGGTGCGCTGTGCCTGCTCGGGGTGCTGTGGCTGGTGCTGCGCGCCGGAACCTCGCGCCGGGCCCAGTCGCTGGGGCTCGGGGTGGTGGCGATCTACCTGTGGACGCTGCTGTCGATGGCCGCGACCGCCGCGGGCACCACGCTGCTGTCGTTCCGGTTGGAGCCGGTGCTGCTCGCCCTGCTCGCCGCCGCAGGCGTTTTCGGCTTCGTCGAAACCGCGGCCCTTGTGTACCGGGCGATGAACGACTCGACCCCGGTACGCACTGCCGCCGGCGTGGTGGCGGTGCTCGGCGCGCTGGCCTTCGCCCAGCACATTCCGACCGTGCTCACCCACGAGATCGATACCGCCTACACCGACACGGTGCCGACCGATGTGCCCAACGCCGAGGGCACTTTCGGCGAACGCGCCGACAAGCGCAAGCCCTCAGCGGTCGCCTACTACCACCCGATCGACGAGGCCCTGCTGGCTCAGACCGGCCGCCCCCGAGACGAAACCGTCGTCCTCACAGCCGACACCAGCTTCCTGTCCTTCTACCCCTACTTCGGCTTCCAGGCCCTCACCTCGCACTACGCGAACCCGCTGTCCGACTTCAAGGACCGCGCCGCCACCATCGCCGCCTGGAGCAAACTCGACTCCGCCCCCGCCCTCCTCGACGCCATGGCGACGGCCCCGTGGCGAGCCCCCGACGCCTTCCTCTTCCGCCGCGACGGCGACACCTACACCCTCCGCCTCGCCGAAGACGTCTACCCCAACGACCCCAACGTCAAGCGCTACACCGTCGCCTTCCCCAAAACCCTCTTCGCCGACCCCGCCTTCACCACCACCGACATCGGCCCCTTCACCCTGATCACGGTCCGCCGCTGAGGCTTCCTCAGGCGGTGCGGCCGAGGTAGTGCAGGAGGTCGTCGACCGGGCCGGTGGAGGTGGCCTCGACGACGGAAGCGTAGGCGCCCCACTGACGCAGAGGTTCGACGATCTCGGCGTCGACACCGCTGCCGGGAGCCGCGTGGACGGTGCGGGCCGCGGTCAGCAGGTGGGTCGCCAGCTCGTCGGTCAGCGGGGAGGGCTGGCCGGTGGCGACGGCGATGTCCCAGGCGTGGACGGCGGCGTCGAGGGCGGCCAGAGTAGCGGCTACCGAGGTGGGGAGGTCGCCGTGTGGGAGCGGGGTGGGGACGGTGGCGGTGGAATCGGCGACGGTGGCCCATGCGGCGGCGGTCTGGTCGACGGCCGCGCGGACCAGGTCGGCGGCGGAACCGTCGATGGTGCCGGACGGAGCGAAGGGGTTGTAGCTCGGGCCCGCGCCGATGCCGAGGGCAGCGGCGTAGGCGAGCTGGTCCCCCGCCGCGTGCTGGATCACCTGGGTGACCGTCCATTCCGAGCACGGGGTCGGCAGGTTCCACTGGTCGTCGCGGATGCCCGCGACGACCTCGGCGAGGGCGGCATAGGAGGTCGCGACGACGTCGCGCCACACGGTGTCGAGGGCTGCGGTGCTGTTCATGGTGGAGCCTTCCTTCTCGGTGATGACTCCAGCCTAGAAACCTATTAGGCTCGTTTCTTTCCTAATTTCCGCACCGATTCCGACGAGGTGACAATGGCCGCGACGACACCGCGCGTCCTGCGCCTGCTCGCGCTGCTCCAGGACCGCTCCTACACCGGCCGCGAACTCGCCGATCGCCTGGAGATCACCGAACGCACTGTCCGCAACGACATTTCGCGACTGCGTGAACTCGGCTATCCCGTGCACGCCGAACGCGGCGCCGTCGGCGGCTACCGGCTCGGGCGCGGCGCGACGATGCCGCCACTGCTACTCGACGACGACGAAGCGGTGGCCGTCGCCCTGTCCATCGCCGTGGCCGCCGACGGCTCGCTCGCCGTCTCAGATCTCGGCGACCAGCTCACCAGAGCCCTGCGCAAGATCGAGCAGATCCTGCCGAAACGCTTGCAGCGCAAGGTCTCCGCCCTCCACGATGCCACCGAGATCGGCCCGGCCACCACCGGCTCGCGCGAACCGGACGCCCCGGTCGCCACCGGCATTCTCACCACCCTGGCCGATGCCGTCCGCCGCACCACCGCGGTCACCGTCGACGACGACGTCGAACTGGAGCCCTACCGGCTGATCAACTGGCAGCGCCGCTGGTACCTCGTCGCCTACAGCATGAGAACCCATGCCTGGGAGGCGATCCCGGTCGCCCGCCTCACCAGCGCCACCGCGGGCAAGCGGGTGTTCGCGCCGCGCAGACTCCCCGACGACGATCTGGTCGCCTTCGTCATGCGCCACATCGCGACCACCGGCTGGCTGGTGCACGCCCGCGTCACCGTGCTCGCCCCTGCCGAGACCGTCATCGCCCGGATCAACCCCGCCGTCGGTGTCGTCGAACCGGTCGACGACCACAGTTGCGTCCTGCATACCGGCGCCGACGCGATGGAGACGATCGCGATCTACCTGAGCATGCTGATGATGGACTTCCGCGTCGACGGACCGCCCGAACTGGTCGCCCATCTGCGCACCCTGGCCCGCCGGTACACCGAATCCATCGCACCGTGACCGGCGCGCGGATAGTTTCCGTTCCGTGCCGGATCCCCCTGTCCCGGCCGCTCGACAGCACTACACTGACTGGTGCGGCATGGTCGCCGCCGGCGGGCGAGTACCACGGCGGATGGCGTTGGAATCATCGATCCTGCACGTCACGGGTCCCGGCGACCCGCTACCGGAGGAGGACTTATGTCCGATCCGTTGCACACGCGGGTGTGCCTCACCGGCATGCACTGCGACTGCCCGAGCATCAGCTTCTTCGTCGTACCCGAACCGCTGGTCCGCGGTGGGCAGGTGCTTCATATGCTCGAACAAGCGCCGGTCGCCGGACGAACACCGGAACCTACACCTGATGTCGACATGATCGATTTGATCGAGGCGGTCCGCACGCCGCTGAGTACCCGCGGTCTCGCCCGCGTCGAACGCGTCGCGTTCGCGGGCAGTCGCCATGATCCGCCCACCGCGCGCACCGTGCTGCACGACCATCTCATCGAGGAACCGACGCCGTGGGGGCTCGACGTCGACGACCCCGCCGAGCTGATGCGCCTGGAACTGCTGCCCGAACACCGCATCGGCCCGCGCCGCATCGATGACTTCCAGTCTCATTCGGTGCGCCAGGCGATGCTGGCTGTCTACCGGTATTTCGAGATCGACCAGCGCATTCCGTTGGTCTATCACGGTTTCGCCGACCCGATCGACGGCTGGTTCGCGCTACGCGCTTCTGCCGCCTGAATGGCCTGGTCAGGCGCCCCCCACCGAGTGTTGTGTTGATCGACACCCGGTAGCTACTGGTGTGCGGGAGCGCGATAGACCACAATATGTCCGGTCAGTGTCAACAAACCGCGCAGTTCGCGTCGCGGGGCGAGTACGCTGCGAAATGTTGACAAGTTCGGCCGACCGAAATCAGTTTTGGTAGTGCTGATCGGTACGGATGCAGAGGTATAGCTATGACGCTCAGCAGACCGGAGCGAATCGATCTCTTGCTGACTCGCCCGCACGGTCAGGACCGTGAACCCTCCCCCAGGGAAGAGCTGCACACGGTCGGCAAGATCGAGCAGACCGTCGTCGACGCCGCGATCGCCATGCTCGCCCCGGGCCAGAAGTTCGCCCTGCTGTGGTCGCTGCAGGTCGGCGAGCACACCGTGGCGGGCGTGCAGATCAAGGAGCGCGACGGCACGGTGACCAATCTGGTGCCGCCGGTCGAGGTGCTCGAGTACTTCACCGATCACAAGCGCCTGTCCTACGACCCGGGCGTCGGCGCCTGGCTCAGCGCCGAGGTCTTCATCGCGGGCCCCACCCGCTACAAGGCGACCTTCTCCACCAGTACCGTCCCGGACTGGATGCCGGAGTTCTCGGTCGAGGATCTGCGCGCCGAATTCGCCGCCTTCCCCCGCCCCGACGGCGAGATCCCCGAGTGGGCCAAAGCCCAGCTCGATTGGAGCGACCGCAAGACGGGATGACCCGGCGCCGTGTCGCGCACAGGTTCGATGGCTAGCATCAACCCCCGTGCTGCGATCTGAACGAGCGTTCACCCGATACCGCCTGATCGCCCTCGTCTGCGGGCTGCTCGGGTTCGTGCTTGCCCTGCTCACGCCGCTGTTGCCGGTGCGGCAGGACCGCGCGAGCCTGGAATGGCCGCAGGCGGGCGCGACCAGTGTGGAAGCACCGCTCGTCTCCTATGTGCCCCAGCGGCTCGACGCGCAGCTGCCGTGCACGATGCTGCGCGACCTGCCGGAGACCGGGGCGACGACCCTGGTCTCCACCATCCCGGTCGCGTCGGGCCAGACCCAGAAGGGACTGACCGTCGCCGTGCGTGACGGTGTGCTCGGGGTGCAGGCGCGCGATGTGCCGATGCTCTCGGCGCCGATCGCCGAGATCGCGAACTGCGAGCGCGTCACGATCGAATCCACCATCGCGGCGACCACCGTCGAGTTCGCGGGGGTGACGCGGGCGGACGGTAGCCCGTTCCGCAATACCGTCACCGTCGACAAGCGCCCGCAGATCGTCGGCGTCTTCACCGATCTCGACGAGGCAGCGCTCGCCGGCGCCCGCGTGCACGCCGACATCGACTCCCGGTTCACCTCGACGCCGACGACGCTGAAACTGGTGACGATGATCGCCGCCGCGATCGCCACCGCCATCGCGCTGATCGCCCTGCACCTGCTCGACACCTCCGACGGCCGTCGTGCCCGCCGTTTCCTGCCCCGGCACTGGTGGCGGATCACCCCGACCGACGTGGTCGTCGTCGTGACGCTGCTCGGCTGGCATGTCATCGGCGCCAACACCTCCGACGACGGCTACATCCTCAACATGGCCCGCGCTTCCGGCCCGTCGGGCTACATGGCCAACTACTACCGCTGGTTCGGCGTCCCCGAGGCGCCGTTCGGCTGGTCCTACGAACTGCTCGCCTGGATGACCAAGGTCTCCGACGCCAGCCCCTGGATGCGCCTGCCCGCCCTCGCCGCCGGCCTGGTGTGCTGGGCGGTGATCAGCCGGGAGGTGCTGCCCCGCTTGGGCGCTCGCGTGCGCCGCGACAAGGTGGCGCTGTGGACGGCCGGGCTGGTGTTCCTTGCGTTCTGGCTGCCCTACGACAACGGCCTGCGCCCGGAACCGCTGATCGCGGCGGGCGCGTTGCTCACCTGGTGCCTGATCGAACGCGCCATCGCCACCGCCCGGCTGCTGCCCGCGGCACTGGCGATCCTGGTCGCCGCGTTCTCCCTCGCCGCGGGCCCGACCGGGCTGATCTGCATCGCCGCGCTCATCGCGGGCACGCGGCCGGTGCTGCAGCTCATCATCAAGCGGGCCCAAGGTGTGCTGCCGCGCCGGATCGCCGCCGACGAACTCGGCGCGAATTCGACCGACAGCGACGAACGCGGGACCAACGCCGCCGGTACCGGCAGCGCGGCCGAAACGATGAGCGGCACCGAATCCGGCCATCCACTCTCACTGGGCGCCAAGAACTTCCGCTACGCCGCGCTTCTCGCCCCCGGCCTGGCCGCGGGCACGATCGTGCTGATCATCGTCTTCGCCGACCAGACCATGGCCACCGTCATGGAAGCGACCCGAGTCCGCACCCTCGTCGGCCCCAATGTCGCCTGGTTCGACGAACGCACCCGCTGGGACTCGCTGTTCATGCTCTCCCCCGACGGCTCGCTGGCCAGGCGCTTCGGCGTGCTGGTGATGCTGCTGTGCCTGCTCGTGTGCATCCTGCAGGTGCTGCGCAAGGGCCGCGTCCCCGGCACCTCGCGCGGCCCGTCGGTGCGCATCCTCGGCATCGTCTTCGGCGCACTGCTGCTGATGATGTGGACGCCGACCAAGTGGACCCACCACTTCGGCGTGTACGCCGGGCTCGCCGGTTCACTGGCGGCGCTGGCGGCCGTGGCGGTCGGCGCCAACGGCATTCGCGCCCCGCGCAATCGCGCGCTGTTCACCGCGGCGGTGCTGTTCGTGCTGGCGATCACCTTCACCGGATCCAACGGCTGGTGGTACGTGTCCAGTTTCGGCGTGCCGTTCTGGGACAAGGCGCCGCTGGTGGCAGGCAAGGGCATCTCGACCATCTTCCTCGGGCTGGCGGTGCTCGCGCTGCTGGTCGCGCTGTATTTCCATCTGCGCGACCCCTACCGCACGCCGTCCGCGCCATCGCGTTTCGACCGTTTCGCGACCATGCCGCTGACCATCGCGGCGGCGCTGCTCGTGCTGTTCGAGGTGGCGTCGATGGCCAAGGGCGCCGTCACCCAGTACCCCGCCTACTCGATCGCGAAGTCGAATATCGAGTCGCTGCGTGGCAATACGTGCGGCCTGGCCAACGACGTGCTGGTGGAGACGAATACGGCCGATTCGCTGCTCACCCCGTACACCGGCGCCCCCGCCGACGGACTGAGCGCCGAATCCACCGGCTTCACCCCGAACGGCGTCGCCGCCGACCTCACCGCCGATGCCGACGAAACCGTGGTCGGCGGCGCGAACTCGGTCGACACCGATTCGGCCAACAAGACGACCAACACCACCGGAGCGGGCACCGGCGGCGGCAGCAGTACCGAGCCCGGCCTCAACGGCAGCACCGTCGCCCTGCCCTTCGGCCTCGACCCGGCCCGCACGCCCGTCCTCGGCTCCTACCAGGACGGTGTGCAGCAACAGGCGAAGCTGACCTCGCAGTGGTACCGCTTCGACCTCACCGACAGCCTGCGCGACGACCCCGCCTACCAGGCGCTCGTCGTCACCGCCGCGGGCCGCATCCGCTACGTCGACACCGACGGCGTCGTGCACTACGGCCAGGACCTGCGTCTGGAGTACGGCACCCGCGCCGCCGACGGCGCGGTGACGGTGACCGGTTCGGTCGAACCGCTCGACATCGGCCCGGCGCCGTCCTGGCGCAACCTGCGCGTGCCGCTGGACCGGCTGCCCGACGGGGTGAACGCCGTCCGCCTGGTCGCCACCGACAACGACATCACCGGCAAGCAGTGGCTCGCGGTGACCCCGCCCAGGCTGCCGAAGCTGGCCACGCTCGACTCCGTCGTCGGGCACACCGACCCGGTGCTGCTGGACTGGCACGTCGGCCTCGCCTTCCCCTGCCAGCGCCCGTTCGACCACCACGACGGCGTCGCCGAGGCGCCGGAGTGGCGGATCCTGCCCGACCGGGTCGGCTCGGATGCCTCCAACGCCTGGCAGGACGACATCGGCGGCGGCCCGCTCGGATGGACAGGTCTGCTGCTGAAGGCCGAGACTGTCCCCACCTACCTCGATCACGATCTCGGCCGGGACTGGGGCTCGCTGGAGCGGTTCACGCCGTATCAGCCCGCGCCGCCCGCCGAGATCTCGGTGCGGGTCGTCGAGCAGCCGGGACGGGCGAAGGAGCCGGCGATCCGGGCGCAGTAGGGAGTGCGGCAGCGTAAGGGCAGCGACCGGGCAGTTGTGCATGTACGGCGCGAAAAGCCTAGCGGCCGTTAGCGTTTCGTGTACGTGAAACGGCTGTAAATGTCGGCCGAATGGCCTTCCCCTGTGCGTTTGAGCACGTACCCTCATGGGTATGACAGGAGCCTTCGATGACATGGATCTGCAAGATCTCGTCGAGCTGCTCAGCGATGACGAGAAAAAGGAACTACGACCGGCCGTGATGCGGGTACTGGATAGATTGCCTTCGCAAGAGGTGTTACGCCGCGACCTCAACCGTCGCATGCTCAACGTTTGACTCCTGCACCCCTCACGACCGAAAAGGCGCGGACCACCCAGGTGGCCCGCGCCTTCTACTTTGTTCGGGTCAGAACACCCGCAGCGGACCGGGGGTCCACAGGCCGCTGCGCGGGGCGGTGTCCGTCGCGAGCTGGGCGGGCTCGGCCTTGAGGTACTGGTTGTAGCGCTCCAGCGAACCCCAGTCGCGGGCCCAGTCGTCCTTCAGGTAGGTCGGGATGGTGACCCGGCTCGCCAGCATCTGCGAGAACCCGAGCGGGCCGCCGAACTCCTGGGCCTGCCAGGTGTCGGTGGACGAGATCGCCAGCGGACGGTCCGGCAGGATGCGGTAGTTCGGCACCTCGGCGACGCCGTTGTGGTGCGCGAACGGCCGCTGGCACGGGAACTGCAGGCCGACGGCCCAGTCCAGCAGCACCGGCTGGGTGCGGCCGATGAAGGTGTCCAGCGTCTGCAGCTTCGGGACCCGCGGCGGGGTGAACGCCAGCCACTGGTCACCGATCAGGATCGGGTCGTTGGCGACGATACGGACCGCGTTCGCCTCGGCGGGCAGGTCGGCCACCGGCACGCGCAGGTTGCGCCACGACGGGAACGGGCCGATATCGCGCGGCAGGTAGGTGCCGAGCGTGCTGACGCTGCCGTCGGGGTTGCGGGCGCCGTACTCGACGAGCAGCGACTGGCCGTACTTGTCGGCGCCGGAGTCGTCCCTGGAGGCGATGCGTCCTGCCGCCGAGATCACGACCAGCGGCGAGTTGTCCGAGCGGGCGGGCAGCCCGTACCAGGCCGACTCCAGGTGCGCGGGCTGCTGCACGCCCTCCTGGTAGGAGCCGAGGATCGGGGTCTGCGCCGGGTCGAGCCCGAACGGCAGCGCGACAGTCGACCCGTTGACGCCGAGCGCGCCCTCACCACCGCCGGTACCCGCGCTCTCACCCTCGGCGAAGGCCGCGCCGACCGACTGGTTGCTGGTGTTACCGGTACCCGGCTTCACCTCGACCGCGTCGGCCGACAGGTCGCCCGGCACGCCGTTGGACGTGAAGCCGACCGCGCCGATGCCTGCGAGCGGATCGTTCGGGTCGGTGAACGGGCGGGCCGGGTCGACGATCGGGTCGAGCCTGCCGCCGTTCGGATCGGATTCGACCAGCACGTCGTTGGCGAGACCGCAGGCATTGCCGCCGATGGCGTCGAAGTTGGAGCGGGCCAGCGAGTAGCCCGGGTACTGCTGGGTGGCGCCCTTGACCAGCGAGAGCACCTCGAACAGCACCATCAGCCCGACCACGATGGTCAGCGGGATCGCGGCGAACTTGCGGATTCGCCTGCCACGCTCGGTCTTCACCGACGGCACCGGTTTCACGTAGTCCTCGCGCAGCGCGTACCAGCCGACCAGGGCCAATGCCACGCCGAACAGGATCAGCATCACCGTGTTGGAGTGCACGCCACGCAGCGAGATGGTCTTGTCGAACCACGGCACGCCGTAGCTGGAGACGTACCAGTAACCGTTGATGCCCGAGAACGACAACGCGAGCACGAACAGCAATCCGGCCACGAAGATGGCCCGGTTCTTGCGCGAGCGCAGCGCGCTCTGCGACACGGCCACCGCCGTCACCGCGGCCAGCGAACCGGCGATGCCCGCGTACGCGCCGAAGTGGTGGGTCCACTTCGTCGGGTTGAACATCATGAAGAAGATGGTGCCGAAGACGATCCCCATCAGCCGCCAGGTCGGGCCCGACGCGATGCCGGGGACCTGACGGCGGCGCAGCAGCACCAGCAGCGTGGTGAACAGGCACAGCAGCATCACCAGGAAGGCGAAGCGCCGGGCCAGCGAGCCGTCGACGGTCTCGACGAACATGTAGTAGTAGCGCAGGTAGTCCTCGTACCAGGCCAGGTTCGGGCCGGTGGCCTGGCGCACCCGGTTGGCTTCCTGGATGCCCGCGAAGGTCTGGTCGCCGTAGACGACGACCAGCACCAGCAGACCCGCCGAGGCGATCGGGGCGAGCAGCGGCAGCGTGCCGAACTGGCGGTGCCTGCGCACGACGATCCGCACCAGCGGCCGGATACCCGCCAGCAGCGCGGCCACACACATCAGACCGGTCGGCGCGGCGGCCAGGGTGAAGGCCGCGATCAGTACCGCGATCCCGGCGGGCAGCATCCGGCCGGTGGCGATGGCACGTTCGATGGAAACCCAGGTCAGCAGCGCGCCGAGGGCGACGATCGGCTCCGAGCGCAGGCCGTTGTCGAACGGCAGCCAGAAGGCGAGGAACACCAGGCCGCCGGTCCACAGCGCCACCTGCGAGCGCTTGACCGCGTTGCCGAGGCGGGGCACCACCTCGCGGCTGATGACCATCCAGCACAGGATCGCGCAGATCAGCGCGGGCACGCGCACCCACGGGCTGGCCGTGGAGATCTCGGCGAAGACCTGGATGACGTAGTAGTACCAGCCGAACGGCGCCTCGGGCACGCCGTACCAGCGGAAGTAGTTGGCCGTGTAACCGGCGTCGGGCGCGACGCGCACCATCGACAGGATGTAGCCGTCGTCGGAGGTGTTGGCGCCGACGAAATGCCAGACCAGCAGGGTGCCGATGACCGCGCCGTCGGCCCAGGTCGGCTTCAGCCAGTTCTTCGGCAGGAACCGGCGGTGCCCGCGCCCGTCACTGCCGTCGAGCGCGCCAAGCGCGCCCAGCGCGAGCAGGGTGCACAGCACCGCCGCGATGATCGCGATCAGCTTCGCAGGCGACGGGCTGGAGGAGAACCGCGAGTCGATCGTCGAGGTCAGCGACAGGCCGTCCGGAACGGCTCCCTTGAGATCGGAGAACACGCCGACGATCTGCGGCCGCAGGTCACCGGCGAGCTGGCCCTCCACGGGCACCCGCGCGGTCTCGACCGCGCCCGGCTGACCGGCGATCGGCCGCTCGACCTCCTTGGTCATGCCCCGGAATTCCGCGGTCGTGCGGTTCTGGTCGGAGCTGATGACGATCGCGGAGCACTGGTCCATCGCCGCGCGGTCCGCCGAGGCGACCACCGCGTTGCGATCGACCACGTCCACCGAGCTGTCGGAGACGCGCACGAACAGCGCCTCCAGCGCGGCCCGGTCGCCCTGCGGCGGCGCGGTGGCCAGCAGCATGCCGCCCTGCTCCGGCAGCGTCGCGACCGCCGAACACGGGATGGTGGCGTTCAGGTCGATCGGCACCTGCGACATCAGCGGTGCCTGGATATTGCCGAGCTTGCCGTTCTGCGGCCAGTTCAGCTGCGCGGTGGTCTGGGTGACCGGCAGGAACGGCGTCGCCACCGCGAACAGGGCGCCGAGGAGCCCGGCGACCAGCGCGATCCATCGCGCGATCCGGTAGTCCTTCGCGGACGCCACCGGCGCGGCGGGCGGCTTGGTGAGAACGGCAGTTGCGGCGTCTGGCACGGTGGGCATCGTATCCGCACCCTCTTACTTGTGAGGGGTCGCACGCCATGCCTGTGGACATACGGGGCGCTATGGTGTGAAGTTCAAGCGTTTCATTAAGGGTGCGACGTGGGCCTACCCGGCCGGACAGCAGGCCGGCGCAGGGCGATCAGCCGTTTCGGCGCTATGCGAATCAGCTATCGATCCAGGTCCGAACCCTGCGCCCCACGGACGGTCGGGCGCGGCACAGGAGTTTTTCGATGTTACCAGTGTGCACGGTGCATATAGATAAAAAACGCAGTAACCGTTACGCGCGGTAACAGCCCCGCATAATAAAGGCCATCCGGGACGGCGTGGCTTGATTCGCGAAGGTTTCCACACGAAATGGTAGGCGCGAACAATGCACTACCGAAAAATGCCTTTCGTATTCTTGAACACGACAGCTTCACATCACGTGGCTGTCGATTTCAGCAAGGAGTACGCCATGTTCGACAATCAATTCTTCGCGCGGGCGACACTGGCCGCCGCGGGCTGTCTGGTCGCCGCGACGACCTTCGGCATCGGCCCGGCGACGGCCGCGGGCTCGACCACGGTCGCACCAGCGGGCGCGGCGGTCTCGGCGACCAATGTGGGCACGGTGAAGGCGGTCGCGGGCGGTGTCAGCATCACCTGCACCACCTCCGCCGCCACCGGCGCGGTGCCGGCGGCGCCGAACAACACCAACCCCAGCGGGCCGATCACCGTCCCGATCAGCGCGCCCACCTTCACCGGCTGCACGACCAGCATGTGGGGCGTGAGCGCGACCGTGACCACCAGTGGCAGCTGGTCGATCACGGGCCAGAACGGCACGCCGATCGCCGGGACCATCAACATCCCGCAGGGCGGCATGGTCATCCAGACCAGCGGCCTGGCCTCCTGCAAGATCGTCGTCGCCCCCACCGCGGCGGCGAGCCTCGCAGGCACCTGGACCAACGGCAGCCCGTCGACCGTGCAGGCGACCAATGCCCCGGCCCCGATCAAGGTGACCGGTAGCTTCGGCTGCCCGACCAGCGCGACGACCGGGCAGGTGACGGGTAAATACGCCGTGAACAACACCACGACCCCGTCGGTGCCGATTACCGTCGGCCCGTGATTCGTCGCGCCGAAATCGTCTCGAATTCGGTGCGTCGAATGGTTTCGCAGTAAAGAACCCGCGTGCGCCTCAGGCACGCGGGTTCCTTAAAAACTATATCCGATCAACCGAACACACACCGCATGCCGGTGGGTGGATTTCGCCGTGCGTTGCGCGTGGCGTCAGTTCGTTCGGCACCACCGATCCGGACCCCACTCCCTTCCGAGGCGCTCCCCTCCCTAGACTCGACTCCATGACCAAGGTGAATCTCGAAACCAACCACGGAACGATCGTGCTCGAGTTGGACGACCAGGCCGCGCCGAACACGGTCGCCAACTTCGTGAACTACGTGAACGCGGGCCATTACAACGGCACCGTGTTCCACCGCGTCATCCCCGGTTTCATGGTTCAGGGCGGCGGGTTCGAGCCCGGCCTGAAGCAGAAGCCCACTCAGGCGCCGATCGACAACGAGGCGACCAACGGCCTCAAGAACGACAAGTACACCGTCGCGATGGCCCGCACCAACGACCCGCACTCGGCCACCGCCCAGTTCTTCATCAACGTCTCCGACAACGCCTTCCTCAACCACACCGCCCCCCAGGGCCAGGGCTGGGGCTATGCCGTCTTCGGCAAGGTCGCCGACGGCACCGACGTCGTCGACAAGATCGCCGCCGTCTCCACCGGCAACGCGGGCCCCCACCAGGACGTCCCCGTCGACGACGTCATCATCGAATCCGCCACCGTCTCTTAATTATTCGACTCCGAGCCGGGGGGGGGCCCGGGGGTTCGGTGGCGGGGCCGCCCGCCCCCAAAGAAAACCGAGCCCGCCCCCCCCCCCCGCCCCAAGACGACGCCACCACCAACCGCGAAGATAGGTTTTTAAAAGACCGAGGAGAAATTA
>NZ_JBHXAY010000113.1:0-20690 GCF_042728775.1 Nocardia sp. NPDC060259 | reverse complement strand
GCCTCGTCGGCCAGCCGACTGAGGCGACCCCATCGCCATGCACCCCCACGCCTCCACGGCGCCGGGGCAAATTCGTCCTAGCCGCTTCAGCAGCACGGACATCGGAGCCGCGCCAACACGATCACAAGAGGCAGGCAGGGTCGCTCAAGAATCATGGAACCCGCGCAGCACCGCGGGATCCCAGTGGCGCGACGGTTGTGGCACAGTCCGACCGCGAACCATGACGCCGTGGTCCTCCCTCACGATTCGCTGGGGTCGGAATGCCCATGGCGAGGGACGATGAATCGCATCGATACTCACCGCCACGGCCTCAGCGGATGTAGCCACACCGATCTATCGGCGCGCCATGAGCGCGCATAGCCGCGAGCCCGAGGGGCGGCCTCGCAGCGGTGAGATCGACTTACTGGTGTGGCAGGAGGTCAACCGAATCCGCAGCGAGTGGATCGTCGATCCGTGTCTGAGCACGATCGAACGCACGCTGAGTATCGATGAGGAAGCCAGGCAACTCACCGCCCGCATCATGCAGCGCGAATCCCATCTTCTTGACGAACTGATCGCGGGATGGATCAAAGCCTACGATCGGATCCCGACGGCCGATACCATCGCCTCCTTCGCGAACACCGCACACGCCGACTCCCGCAGACAAGTGCTGTGCGAGGACCTGTACTTTCTCCGGACTAGCTCAGATGTCGCCCTGGCCGTTCCTCTTGAACGCGCAAGGACCACGCTGTGAAATCGGCGGGGCTGGCGATCCTGAATGCCGGTGTCGACCTGCTCGAACGCCCGGAGAGCGACCGTTCGCTGAGCATGACGATGACGGCGCGGTCGCTCATCAGCTAGGCGGCCGCCACGACGAGAGCCGTGACCTTGGTGGTGAACCATGATCAGGTCATTCTGACTAACCGATCCGGCTGATCCCCGACCACAGGTCGCAATGATGCTGGGCGGCAAAGGAATCAGCGGTGCTGATCCCGGAGCTGCTCATTTCGAGGGTGGAGCCGGGGGTGGTCGGCCAGTCGGCGAAGTCCGCTGTCACCGGATCGCCGGTGTGGGCGAAACGTGACCAGCTCTGCTGGATGCGGCGGGAGAGCTGGTCGCCTGCAGGGGGCAGCGGGATCGGGATGCCGAGCAGCTCGGTGAACACGTAGGGTAGTTCGGCCGCGTGAAAGGCGCCGGGAAGCACCGGGTTCTGGCCGAGCGGCGCTTCGTTGAAGCGGTATTGCCAGACCTCGGCGCCACCGGCTCGTGCAGCCTCTGTAGTGAACAGTGCTGGGCACGCGAAGAATCCGTCGGTGAGCACCTTCTCCTTCGCCTTGACCGGGGAGGAGAAATCGGCTGGCGGGTATCGGTGCAAAACCTGGCCGGCGTTGTCGCCGAACAGTTCCTGTGCCCAGGTCAGGTAATCGGATTCATCGGGGATCGTGCCTTTCAGGTAGTCGAGCAGGGCGATGAAAGCGGCGCCCTCGTCGGCGTTGCTGCCGACCACCAGTGGCATGTCGCGGGCGGCTCCGGCGACGAGCGCCTGTTCGGGAGTGGAGGTCAACACGACCCCGTCCTGCACGGGGCTCCAGGTGACCGCCATCGAATGCAGTTCGGCGCTGGGTGAATCCAGGAGCTTCTCGACCGGTAGGGCGCGCAGGCAGTTCAGTCGCGTGTGCGGATCGCGGCAACCGAGGCTCGCCGCGTAGTCGGCCGACCGCTGGAAGGCGAGTTCCCTGTCCGGCGGTGACAGCGGGCTGCGCGCGCACGACCCGCTCTGGATGATCGCCCGGTGGAAAAGGCCCCGTGCCAGCGGCGAAGCGAGCTGCGTGCACACACTCATTCCGCCGGCCGATTCGCCGAAGATGGTGACATTGCCCGGGTCGCCACCGAACGCGGCCGCATTCTCCCGAATCCAGCGCAGCGCGGCCTGCTGATCGAGTGTGCCGTAGGTGCCGGTGATGCCGCCAGCGCCGTCGGCCAGTTCGGGTAGCGCGAGGAAACCGAACGGGCCGACCCGGTAATTGGGGATGGCCACGATGACCTTGCCCTCACGCACCAACCGGTCTGGGGAGTCGTACTGAGCGTTGGAGCCGAGTACGAAGGCGCCACCGTAAATCCACACCATCACCGGAAGATCCGCGCCCGCGGAGTTCTCCGGGACATAGATATCGATGCTCAGGCAGTCCTCGCTCGATTCCTGCACCGCCAGCCCGAACGGCGCCGGAGATACCTGCGGGCACTGCGGCCCATGCGCGAGGGCCGCGCGCACGCCTGTCCACGGAGCGGCGGGTTGCGGTGGGGCGAAACGGTTTGCGCCCGAGGCGGGTGCGGCGAACGGAACGCCGAGGTATTCGACGATCCCATTGGTGTGCCGACCGCTGATAGGCCCGCCTGCGACGGTGACCACCGTGTCGTCGGGTGCCGCAGCGGCCGGCGAAACCACCACCGCCGCACCGGCACTCGCGAGGACAACGGCCGCCGCCAGCAACTGACGGATGAAGTTCGGGCTCCGCAACGCACGCTCCCACAGAAAATACTTTTGAAACAAAACTACTGTAGGTGACCGGCCTCACAGGGGGAAGAGCGCGCGACCTATTCGTCCAGCACGGACAGCAATCGTTGCAAGGCCGGAACCGCGGATTCCAGGGCCTGTCGATCCTCCGGTGACAGTTTCGCCAGCGAGTCCCGCAGCATCGCCGCACTGGCCCGGTCGTACCTGGCCAGCAGTTCCCGCGCCCGCGACGACGCGACCAGAAGCGCCCCACGCCCATCCTGGGCCGACGGCACCCGATCCACCAGATTGGCCATCGTCCGTACCAGATTGCTCACCGTCGACTGCGCCACCTTGAGCTCGACCGCCGCACGCCCCGGCGCCAGACCATCCTGTGCTACCAGCAATCTCAGCAGCTCGATCTGCGCTTCCGGCAGATCGGGCAGTCCCTCCAGTACGCGCGTCCGCCGTAACACCGCTCGCCGCAACGGTCCGAGCAACGCACTCAACTGAGCTTCGACGCCATCTGCCATCCCGCCATTCTCCCGGCCTTCCACGAAAGGCTGTGCGCGGAACCCCGGCAGGCGGCCCGCACTCATCGACAGGGTTGTTGCTCGGTCGATGACGGCGCGGTCCGTCCGATTCGGATGAGCTTTTTGTTGACGAACTCATCGATGCCGTAGCGGCCTAGTTCACGACCGAAGCCGGATCTCTTGACGCCGCCGAAAGGTAGCTCCGGGCCCTCGGCGCCGACCGCGTTCACAAACACCATGCCGGCTTCGAGTCTGTCAGCGACACGATGTGCCTGGTTCATATCGGTGGTGAAGACGTACGAACCGAGCCCGAATGGGGTGTCGTTTGCCAGCTCCACTGCTTGTTCTTCATCGGCCGCCCGGTAGACGGCTGCGACTGGCCCGAACAACTCCTCTCGGAAGTCAGGCGGCAGGTTGGTCAACACACCAGGGGGGAAGAACGCGTCCCTGCGTTGTCCCTGTGTCGCGAGGATTGCTCCTGCGTCCACGGCGCGCTGTACCTGGTCTTCGAGATGTTCGGCCGCAGCGAGGGATGACAGTGGTGCTGTTGTGTCGGTTTTCGCCAGCACTCGAGTCGTGAACTTGTCCAAGAAGTCGTCGTAGATGTCGGCGGTCACGATGAAGCGTTTGGCAGCGTTGCAGGCTTGGCCGGTGTTCTCGAACCGCGCGGCGACGGCGGCGTCTACGGCGGCGTCGAGGTCTGCGGCGCTGAGCAGAATGAACGGGTCGGAACCTCCCAGTTCGAGTACGACCTTCTTGAGGTTGCGACCTGCGATCTCTGCGATGGCTGCCCCGGCTCGTTCGGAGCCGGTGAGCGAGACTCCCTGCACTCGGGGATCCGCAATTATGTCGGCGACCTGCGCGTTGGTTGCATAGATGTTGACGTAAGTTCCGGCGGGAAACCCTGCGTCGAGGAAGATCTGCTCGAGGGCGGCGGCCGATTCCGGGCATTGGGGTGCGTGCTTGAGAAGGATGGTGTTGCCCAGGGCCAGATTCGGTCCGGCGAACCGAGCGACCTGGTAGTAGGGATAGTTCCAGGGCATGATGCCCAGTAGCACGCCGACCGAACAGCGTCGGATCAGTGCGTCGCCTTCACCGTCGAGCACCGGGATCGGCTCGTCGGCCAGGAGCGTCTCGGCGCGCTCGGCATAGTACGAGTAGATGGCGGCGCTGAATTCCACCTCCCCGACGCACTCGTCCAGCGGTTTGCCCATCTCCTGATGGATGATCTGAGCAAGCTCGCCTTTGCGTTCCTCATGCAACTCCGACACTGTGCGGATCAGCGTGGCCCGTTCCGAGACGGTGGAAACACGTCCCCACTCACGGTGAGCAGCGGCCGCTGAATCCATGGCGTGACGGATGGACTCATCTGTCGCCGTCGGGTACTCCTTGACCACCTTGCCAGTCGACGGATCGGCCATCGCGTAGACAGTCATCGAATGCAACTCCTTGTCGTGCGGCGCGGGCGAGCCCGGGCGCAGTCCGAAACGATCCCGATTGTTGTGGGCGGTCCGGATACTGGAAGCGGTGTGGATTACCGGCGGCGGAAAACCGGTACGACTTCCCGGGTTCCGGGTGTCTGTAGTGGGCGGCGAGCCGATGTCCGGGAGTGCCGGTCGGGTCGGCTCGCCGGCGGCGTTGTCCTAGTTGGCTATGCGGCTTCTCATCCGGTGGTCACGCGGGGTGCGTGGTCACCAGCGGATGGGCGGGCAGCTTGATTCGATCGACTGCGACGCCTGCCTGGTAGACGTCACGGATTTCGCTGAGGTTGCGGATGTCGGCGAGAGGGTCTCGGTCGAGGAGGACGAAGTCAGCGAGCTTGCCTGGTTCGACGGAACCGATCAGGTCGTCCTTGCCGTACCCGCGGGCCACATTCAGGGTCGCTGCGGAGATGGCCTCGAGAGGCGACATGCCCTTTTCGACCATCGACTGGGTCCAGTGGAAGTGATCACCGCCGAGAGTCCAGGGGCGATCCTCACGCTCACCAGGGGTGAGGTCGGCGAGGTGGTCGACGCTGGGACAGCCCGCGTCGGTGCCCATCATGATCTTCGCGTTGGCGCCGATGAGCGCGCGCTCGTTGTCGGCGAATGCGCCACTGCCGAGCTGGGCTGCCCAGCTGCCGCACTCCTCGAGCACCCGTTGATGGTTTTCGTGCACGGTCTGCAGCTCCGCCCATGAGTCGCTGGCAACGATCTTGTCGAGCAGGGAGTGCGGGTAGGGCTGGCCCATCGTGTAGTTCGCGTGGATGAGCACGTCGGCCCCCAGCTCCACGGAGGTGTCCAGCGCCTCGATGGAAAGGCTGTGGGTCAGCACCGGGACACCGGCTGAACGAGCTTCCTCGACGATGACATCGAGTACGGGACGGGTGAAGGTCTGGTAACTCCGGTCGAAGCCGACTGTCATGAAGATGTGATCGCTGACCGCGATCTTGAGCATGTCCACTCCGCGACTCAGGTAGTCGCGCACCCGCGCGCGGACCTCGTTGCGGGGAAGCAGGCTGAGCTGGTGGCCGACGCCGGCCTCGAACATCTCGTCGATTCGGTTCACGAAGCTCTGCGCCGCTGCGCGGCGTCCGGCGAAGTGGAAGTCGGCGCTGAAGGGGCCGCCCATGCCGATGATGGTTCCGGCGGCGAAGATGCGGGCGCCTTGTGCAGTGCCGGCGTTGATCCGGTCGCGGGCCGCGAGAACGGGATCGATGGCGTTGTAGGTGTCGAACACGGTCGTCACGCCGTTGCGCAGGACCAGCTGCGCCGCCTCTTCGATCACCTCCGTGTAGCGGCCTTCCCATCGCGCGAGGTACTCGATGGTTCCGGGTCCCACCATGAACATCCAGGCGTCGAGCAGGTGGACGTTGCCGTTGATGTATCCGGGGACCATCCATTGGTTGCTGCCGTCGATGACGGTGACCCCTGCCGGGATCTCGGTGCTCGCCGTCGGCCCGATGGTCGTGAACCGACCTGCGTCCACGATCACCGTCGTCGCGGGCTTCGATGAGCCGCCTCGGCCATCGATCAGGTGAACGTTGGTCACCGCGAGAGTGTCAGACGTCATATCAGCGCTCCTTTGTAATCTAGGTCTCACCCACAGTATCCGAATCGTTCGATTCGGTAAAGCGGTGTTCGAATTGGGTAGTCTGACGGGATGGCGATGACGGCAGACGGCGCAGCGGCTGGCACCGATGGGCGTGCGCTCAGATGGGAGCACCGCAAGCCGGAACTTCTCCGTGCCGCAACCGATTACGTCCTCGAGACGGGCGTCGCGGACCTGACGTTGCGTCCCCTGGGCGCCGCGATCGGCGCCTCGATCACAACGCTGATCCGGCAGTTCGGCAGCAAGGACGAGCTCATTCGCGACATCTGCCAGGAGATCCATGGCCAGATGGTTGAGGCATTCGATCAGTTCTGGGCGCGCAGCAAGGGCCATCCGGTGGAGGTTCTGCGCAACTTGTGGAACCTCTGGCTAGCTCCCGAGTACTCGCGGCAGTTCGTCTTCCTGTTCGAGCTCTACGGCCTGGCCCTGCGCGAACCCGATCGCTACGAGTGGTTCCTCACCTCGATCGTCCATGATTGGATCGCGCCGCTGGAGGCGGCGTTGCTCGGTGAAGGGATCGACGAGGCGAGGGTCCGGACGGCCACGACCCTCGTTCTGGGCATCGTGCGTGGTCTCTATCTGGATCTTGCCGCGACCGGTGACGTTGAGCGGGTCAGTGCCGCCTACGATGTGGCGATGACGCTGCTTGGACCGGTGCTGGAGTCTCCCGGCGCCTGATCGCCCCTCCACCACCGTCTTCGGCGAACCGCCGCGGTCGCCGGCGCTCGTCGATCGGTGCATCTACGTCCTGCGCTGCCCACTGTCGGCAATCGGGGATTGCAGGCCATACCTTTCGGTGATGAAGTGCTGCAACCTTTCGGCGATTCCGCACAAGGTCCGGCTGCCTGGATGGCTGCTGTCCCACCACATGTCCAGGGGTATGCGGAGCAGTGATCGATCGGTGCGGACGGCTAGCGGGACGAGGTCGAATCGCGGATCGTCTGTGACAACGGCGATCCCTCGGCGGGCCGCGGCAAGGGCTTGGGCAAGGGTGCCGTTGGCCGCTTCGATCGTTTCCGTGTAGTTGCTGCCGGAGTCGAGCACAGCGGAGTTGAGGGCTCGGCGCGCGGCGAAGTCCGGCGGCACCAGAACCAGGGGCTGATCGACCAGCTCAGTTATCGCGATCCACCGGCGTCCGGCCCAGTGATGAGCTCCGGTGACATACGCCCAGACCGGCAGTTCCGCCAATCGGAGTCGGGTGAACCGCGGCCCGGGCGCCTCCGGGGTGATGACGAGATCGGCTCCCCGGGCGAGAAGGTCGCCGATATCCTCTCCGTCGGAGGCGAGCACATCCACGGTCGGGTCGCCGGGGGCGAGAGTGGCGACAAAAGGAGCAACGACATCGGTGAGCGTCACGGTCGGCGCGGCGATGGTCAAGTGACGCAGTCCCCCTCGGGCGTGGAACTCCGCTGCCACAGTGATCTGCTCCGCGGCGCGCATCAGCGCGCGAGCTTCGGGAAGCAGCGCGCGGCCTGCGGCAGAAAGCCGGAGCCTGCCGGTGGAGCGGTCGAACAGCTCGACGCCCAGGTCATGTTCGAGTTGGCGTAGCTGTCGAGACAGCGATGGCTGTGCCACGTGCACGCGCGCAGCCGCCGCGTTCACCGACCCGGCCTCATGGACGGCGAGGAAGTAGCGGATGTGACGCAGCTCCACCTATGCCTCCAAGGCATCAGATTCTGAACAACTAAGTCTTGGACAGTCTAGCTCTGGCGGCGGCACACTTGGCGCGGCCTTGAGACAGGAGCAGGACATGACCCCCATCAACGCGACCACTGCGGTTGTTCCCCAGGAGCGCCGTCTCGTGACCGAGATTCCAGGTCCCCGCTCGGCCGCACTCGCCGCGCGCCGGGAAGCCGCCGTTGCGCGCGGCGTGACGAGCGTCGTGCCGGTTTTTGCTGCTCGAGCCGGTGGCGGCGTTGTCGTCGATGTCGACGGGAACTCGTTGATCGATCTCGGTTCCGGCATCGCGGTGACAACAGTGGGGGCGAGTAACCTGCAGGTCGCCGCTGCCGTCGCCGAGCAGGCCGCGCTCTTTACTCACACATGTTTCATGATCTCGCCCTACGAAAGCTACGTCGCGGTGGCGGAGCGGTTAAACGAGCTGACGCCGGGCGATCACGACAAGCGCACCGTGTTGTTCAATTCCGGGGCCGAGGCCGTGGAAAATGCCATCAAGATCGCGCGGGCGACAACAGGGCGCAACGCCGTCGTCGCCTTCGACCACGCCTACCACGGCCGAACCAATTTGACGATGGCTCTGACCGCCAAATCCCTTCCGTACAAGCACAGTTTCGGTCCGTTCGCCCCTGAGGTGTACCGGATGCCTGCGAGCTACCCCTTCAGGGACGGCGGCATGGACGGAGCGCAGGCCGCGCGGCGCGCGATCGAGCTGATGGACAAGCAAGTCGGCGCCGAGGCGATCGCTGCGGTAGTCATCGAGCCGATTCAGGGCGAGGGTGGTTTCATCGTGCCGGCGCCGGGATTTCTGACCGTGCTGGCGGATTGGTGCCGCGCTCATGGAGTGGTGTTCATCGCCGACGAGGTGCAGAGCGGATTCGCGCGCACGGGAACATGGTTCGCGTGCGAGCACGAGAACGTCGTTCCTGATCTGATCACCATGGCCAAGGGCATTGCCGGCGGGATGCCGTTGTCGGCGGTGACCGGTCGAGCCGAGCTCATGGACTCCGTGCACGAGGGGGGCCTGGGCGGCACCTACGGCGGCAACCCGGTCGCGTGCGTCGCGGCACTGGCCGCGATTGATGAAATGACCACCCTGGACCTGCCTGCACAAGCCCGCCGCATCGAGGACACCGTGAAGTCGGCGCTGTGGGCGGTGGCTGAGAAGCTGGCCGACCAAGACCGTGGGGTGATCGGTGACATCCGCGGCCGCGGAGCGATGATCGCGGTCGAACTCGTGCGTCCCGGCACCGACGAACCCGCTCCGGCTCTCGCGCGCGCTGTGGCAGCCCACGCCCTGTCCCGCGGTGTGATCGTGCTGACCTGCGGCACCTTCGGCAACGTCTTGCGATTGTTGCCGCCCTTGGTCATCACAGAGGACCTGCTCGTCGAGGCGCTCGACGTTCTCGCCGACGCGCTCATGTCCTGCTCGCCTCGCTGAGGCCCGAGAAAGGAAATCCGATGCGAAGCCAGCCCACCACGATCGAGGCGGTCCTCGAGAAGGTGCCGACGGGCCTGTTCATCGCAGGCCGATCGGTTCCGGCCCAATCAGGGGCGACGTTTCCCGTTGTCGATCCCGCGACCGAGCAGACTCTGCTGTGCGTCGCCGATGCCACCGCGGCCGACGCGCAGCAGGCGATGGCAGCGGCGGTTGCCGCCGCCGGCTCGTGGGCGCAGACGGCGCCGCGCGAGCGCGCCGAGATCCTTCGCCGAGCCTTCGCGATCATCGAAGGCCGTGCCGAGGAACTCGCCCTGCTGATGACCCTCGAACTCGGGCGAGCACTGCCCGACAGTCGAGCCGAAGCGAAGTACGGGGCGGAGTTTCTTCGGTGGTTCTCCGAAGAGGCAGTCCGCATCAACGGGCGCTTCACCGCATCGCCCACCGGTAGCGGCCGAATACTGGTGACCCACATGCCCGTCGGGCCGTGTCTTGCCATCACGCCGTGGAACTTCCCCCTGGCCATGGGCACCAGGAAAATCGGGCCGGCCCTGGCCGCCGGGAACGTCATGCTGGTCAAACCCGCGAAGGAAACGCCGCTGACTATGCTGGTGTTGGCCGAGGCCTTCGAGCAGGCGGGCTTGCCCCCTGGTGTGCTCTCGGTGTTGCCGACCACCGACGCCCGCGGTGTGTCGACCGCCCTCATCACCGACGATCGGCTTCGCAAGATCAGTTTCACCGGCTCCACTCCGGTCGGCCGGTCGCTGCTGAAGCAGGCCGCTGACCGTGTTCAACGCACATCGATGGAACTCGGCGGCAACGCACCGTTCCTAGTCTTCGACGACGCGGACCTCGATGCTGCGGTCGATGGGGCGTTTGCGGCGAAGATGCGCAACGGGGGCGAGGCGTGCACCGCAGCCAATCGGTTCCTGGTGCAGCCCACCATCGCGGAACAGTTCACCGTGGCTCTCACGGCAAAGATGATGAGCCAGGTGCGCATGGGCCCAGGCTACGAGGACGGGGTGACGCTGGGCCCATTGGTCAGTGCAGCGCAACGTGATTCCGTCGCCGCGGCAGTGGAGTCCGCGGTCGCCGACGGCGGCCGGGTGCTGTTGGGCGGTACGGTGCCGGAGGGAAGAGGCTACTTCTACCCGCCCACCGTGATCGACCAAGTCGATCCGTATGCGCCTGTCACGCGCGAGGAGATCTTCGGTCCCGTCGTCGTGATCAGTACCGTCGAGACCGAGCAAGACATGATCGCCGCTGCCAACTCCACCGAATACGGTTTGGCCGCCTATGTCTACAGTCGCGATGCGCAACGGTGCTCACGGGTACCCGCCCGCTTGGAAGCGGGCATGGTGGGCGTCAATCGTGGCGTGATCTCCGATGTCGCGGCTCCCTTCGGCGGCGTCAAGCAGTCCGGCATCGGCCGTGAGGGAGGAGCCGAGGGAATCTCGGAGTACCAGTCGGTGCAGTATGTCGCGCTGCCGTGAGCCCATGGTGGTCACGGTGTCGGATTCGCGCGCTGTTGTCACCGTCGACGGTGGCATCGCTGAGCGGTAGACATCGCGCAGCGCGGTACGCCCGTGCGTCGGTCTGGCTGTGACATCGTCGTGTGCCTCGGGTGGATGGAGTAGCTGCTGAACCAGTATCGAGGTCAGCCGCCGATCGCGCTCATGGGGCGGTCGGGTTGGGCGAAGCCCGCGTGGTCGATCCCGTGACCCGCGGCCTTGTTCCACAGGGATCGGCGCCACGCGTCGGCGATAGCTTCGTCGGCGAACTCACCGCCATGGTCCTGCTCGCGTAGCAAGGGCCTGAGGTCGGTTTCGTCGGTGGCGAACAGGCAGTTGCGGAGCATGCCGTCGGCGGTGAGTCGCACGCGGTCGCAGTCGCCGCAGAAGGGACGGGTGACCGAGGCGATCAGTCCGATGGTGCCGGGACCGCCGTCGACGAGCCACCGTTCGGCGGGGTCGTGGTGGCGGGGGTGCGGGTCGGGGGTGAGGGTGTACCGGCGTTGCAACAGGGTCAAAACCTCCTCGGCGGTGACCATCGCTGATCGTTGCCAGCGTCGGCCGGCGTCGAGTGGCATCTGTTCGATGATGCGCAGCTCATATCCCTCGGCCAGGCAGTAGCGCAGCAGGTCGGGTGCTTGGTGGTCGTTCACGCCCCGAACGAGTACTGCGTTGATCTTGATCGGGTTCAGCGCGGCGTTTCGGGCGGCGGAGAGCCCGTCGAGAACATCGGCGAGTCGGTCGCGGCGGGTCATGGTGGCGTAGGTGGCCGGGTCGATGCTGTCGAGGGAGACGTTGATGCGATCGAGCCCGGCCCTGGCCAGTCCGTCGGCTTTGCGAGCGAGCCCTAATCCGTTGGTGGTCAACGACAACCGGGGCCTGGGTGTCAGCTCGGCGGCGAAGCCCACCAGTGCGGTCAGGTCCGCGCGCAGCAGTGGCTCGCCGCCGGTGAAGCGGATTTCCTCGATTCCGAGGTGTTCGACCGCGATCCGCATCAACCGCTGCAGTTCGCTGGTCGAGAGCAGCTCATCGGTGGGTAGCCAGCGCAGTCCCTCGGCGGGCATGCAGTAGGTGCAGCGCAGGTTGCACCGGTCGGTGAGAGATACGCGCAGGTCCTTGGCGACGCGGCCGAACCGGTCGATCAGCCGGGCGGAGCGATCGGGTCCGCCCGGCTGCGGCATCCCCAGCATGGTGCGGTGGGTCATGGTGGTTGCTCGGCGGGTCTCAGTGGACGTGCTGGGGTTGGTTGCGGCGGGATGCGGCGAGCATTTCCTCGCGTTCGACGACCTTGATCCGTTCACGGCCGTGGGGTTCGCCGAGGCTTCGCTCGTAGGCGTCGAGCAGGTACCAGCCGTCCCAGGTGGTGTATGGCAGCTGTAGGCGTTCGAGAAACTCGACGACTGCGTCCTCGCTGGGGTGGGTGGCCGTGGGCAGGTGTGCGGTGTCGCTGAGCAGGCAGGCGATGGTTTCGTTGGCGTCGCCTTTGGTGTGGCCGATGAGCCCGACCGGGCCGCGTTTGATCCAGCCGGTGACATAGACGCCGGGAACAGGCCGGGAGTCGTGGCCGATCACCCGACCTGCCTCGTTGGGGATGGTGCCGCTGGCGTGGTCGAAGGGCAGTGCGGGAAGCGCTGTGCTGAGATAGCCCACCGCCCGATAGACAGCTTGGACGTCCCAGTCGGTGAAGTGGCCGGTGCCGCGGACGTTGCCGGTTCCGTCGAGTTCGGTGCGTTCGGTGCGCAGGGCCGCGACTTTGCCGTCTTCGCCGAGGATTTCGTGGGGGGATTCGAAGAAGTGCAGGAACAGTTTGTGGGGGCGGTCACCGGGATCGCGGATCGCCCAATCCTGCAGGACGTTGGCGACCATGTCGACTTGTTTGGAGGCTCGTCGGGCGGCGTCGGAGGCGGCGTCGTAGTCGATGTCGGCGGGATCGACGACGACCTCGATGGTGGGTGAGTGGTCGAGTTCGCGTAGTTCCATCGGGGTGAACTTGGCCTGGGCGGGTCCGCGCCGGCCGAACACGTGGACTTCGACGGCCCTGTTGGCTTGGAGTCCGGCGTAGACGTTGGGTGGTATTTCGGTGGGCAGCAGTTCCTCGGCGGTCTTGGCCAGGATGCGCGCGACGTCGAGGGCGACGTTGCCGACGCCGAGGACGGCGACCTTTTCCGCGGTCAGGGGCCACTGGCGGGGTTTGTCGGGGTGGCCGTCGTACCAGGAGACGAACTCTGCGGCGCCGAAGCTGCCGTCGAGCTCGATGCCCGGGATGTCGAGAGCGCGGTCGTCTTCGGCGCCGGTGGAGAACACGACCGCGTCGTAGAACTGTTGCAGATCCTCGAGGGTGATGTCTGTGCCGTAGTCGATGTTGCCGAACAGCCGCACGTGTGGCTTGTCGAGGACCTTGTGCAAAGCGGTGATGATCGCCTTGATGCGCGGATGATCAGGAGCGACGCCGTAGCGGATGAACCCGAACGGGGCCGGCATGCGCTCGAACAGGTCGATCGATACCCCGCGGGTGGTAGCGGTGTCGGACTTCATGAGGGCGTCGGCGGCATAGATGCCGGCTGGACCGGCGCCGATGATCGCGACGCGCAGCGGGCGGGAGTGCATAGGGGTTGTCCTTGGTCTGTGGTGATCGCCGGCCGGGTCAGGGCAGGCCGCGCGGGGTGTGGTCAGTGCTGCCGTTGCGGCAGCTGGGCGATCAAGGCGGCATCGCGGTTGGTCTTGCCGAGTTTGGCTGCGCCACCGGGCGATCCGAGATCGTCGAAGAACTCGGCGTTGGCGCTGGTGTAGGAGGCGTATTCGGCGGGCAGGTCGTCTTCGAAGAAGATCGCTTCGACCGGGCATGCGGGCTCGCACGCGCCGCAGTCGACGCATTCGTCGGGATGGATGTAGAGCATCCGGTTGCCCTCGTAGATGCAGTCGACCGGGCATTCGTCGATGCAGGCCTTGTCCAGGACATCGACGCACGGTTCGGCCACGACATAGGTCATGGGTGGTTCTCTCTTCGGTCGGGCCGCGCTGTCATGTCGAGAATGCGCGGGTGAGGAGTTGGTCGAGCTCGGCGGTTGTCGAGCAGATCAGGCGCGGGCGCGCAGGATCAGGCAGGTGGTGGTGGCGTGGGCGACCAGGTTGTTGCCGTCGGCATCGTGGACGCGGCCTTCGGCGGTGGCGGTCGTGCGACCGGCGTGGATGACGCTGCCAACGGCGGTGAGGGTCTGGCCGTCGGTGGCGACCGACCTGATGTAGTTGACCTTCAGTTCCAGGGTGGTGTAGCCGACGCCGGCAGGCAGGGTGGTGTGCACTGCGCATCCCATGGCCGAGTCCAGCATGGTGGCGGCGATGCCGCCGTGGACGGTGCTCAGCGGGTTGGCGAAGTCGGGAACGGTGGTGAGGGTGAAGCCGACTCGGCCGTGTTCGACCTCGGTCAGCTCCATACCCAGCAAACGCCCGATCGAGGGAACATCATGTGGGCGAACCGTTTTGATCCATTGCATCACTTCCAAACCGGTCAGGGCGGCGATGTCGGTGCTGGTCACGGGTGCGCTCCTGTCATCGCGGAAGTCGTATCGGTGGAGGTGACCAGCTCGATGCGGGCCGGAACGTTCTTGTGCCACGGGGCGCCGGAGATCGGGTCGCGGCGGCGGGCGTCGGTGAGCTGGTTGAGCGCGACCCCGACCATGGCACCGTCTCCGTGATGGTCGAGTCCGAAGCCGTTGGGCAGGGCCGCGTGCCCGGCCTGCATGCGTTCGTCGATCTCGACCGCGGCCAGTGCGGAGCCGCGTTCGGTGACCACTCTGGCCTGGTCACCGTTGGCGAGGCCGAGTGCCTCGGCGTCGGGGCGGCTGAGTCGAAGGGCACCTTCGGTGTCGCGCAACCGCCAACGGTCGTCGTGGATGATCGTGTTCGCGGTGAACGGACGCCGTTGCCCCGCAGCCAGGACGACCGGGAATTGCGCACTGGTCTGCACCGCGGTGGCCGGATCGAGCTCGTCGAGGATGCGCAGCAGCTCGGGGATCGCGAGCGGGAACCGTTTGTCGGGATGGGGCAGGTAGTCCCAGGCGTCGTCCTGGCGGTCCTCGCTGAAGACCACCCCGGAGCGTCCCGCGACGATGGCATCGAACAACGCGTCGGCGTTGGCATGTCCGGCTCGTCGCATCGCGTCGGGGTAGGTGCGGGCGGTCCGTTGAGCCAGCGCCCACAGCACCGCGGCAGCGCGTGCGTTGCCGGGCAGGGTCGGGCCCAGCGTTTCGTACAACAGGAACGGCGCCATCGCCAGAGTCTTCTTGTCCAGCACAGCCAACGCCGCGAACGCAGTCCGAAATGGGGTGCGGCCCCATCTGGCCGCAGCCCGCAGCACGGCCAGATGCAGCGGCTTGACCGCACGCAACGCTCTGGTCAGCCTGGCGTAGATCTCGGGTTCGGGCAGCGTGCCCGGTAGCGGATCGAGCACTGGTGCACGCAGGTGGAAGCTGTTGCGGGGGAACTCGAAGTTGAAGAAGGTCGCCTCGTACTTCTCATACTGGGAGGCCGCGGGCAGGACGTAGTCGGCCAGACGCGCGGTCTCGGTCATGGTGACATCGATGACGACGACGAACTCGAGCTCGTGCAGCGCCCGGCGGAACATCTGTGAATCGGCCAATGAGTGGGCGGGGTTGGAGGATTCGATAAGCATCGCCCGGAACCGGTCCGGATGGTCGGTCACGATTTCTTCGGCGATGATGTTGCACGGCACCAGGCCCCCGGGCATCGGCGCGCCGGTGACCGGGGTGCTACGCATCCGTGTCGAGTAGTCGCCGAGCGGGAACATCCACGAATGCGGTTGCATGCCGCCCTGTTTCGCGAAGTTTCCGGTGACCAGCCAGATCAGCTTGTTCAGGTACGAGATCAGGGTGCTGTTGGGACTTTGCTGCACGCCGAGGTCCTCATAGGTCGACACGCTCGTCGCGGTACCGATACGGGTGGCCGCGCGCCGCAGCAGTTCTTCGTCGACTCCGCACACCGCGGCGTGGGCGCTGATGTCGATGGCGCGCACGACATCGGCCACCGTTTCGTAGTCGCGGGTGTGTTCGGCCAGGAATCGGTGATCGAGCAGGTCCTGTTGGACCAGGATCGCCAGGATCGCCGACAGGCACCAGGCATCGGTGCCGGGTTTGACCTGCAGGTGGAAGTCGGCGAGGTCGGCGGTTTCGGTGCGGATCGGGTCGATGACGATCATGCTGCGTGCCGGGTCTTTGCTGATCTCCTTGAGCACGGTGCGGGCCCGGGCGACACCATGGCTCTGGAAGGGGTTCTTGCCGATGAACACCGAGACTTCGGCGTGCTCGAAGTCGCCGTGGGTGTGACCGCCGGTGAAGTGGGCATCCACCCAGGCCTCACCGGTCTTCTCCTGGGCCAGCGGATTGGAACGATATCGCGAGCCCAGGCCCTTGAGGAATGGGCCGGCGTAGGCGCCGCCGAGGTGGTTGCCCTGCCCGCCACCGCCGTAGAAGAAGATCTTGTCCCCGCCGTGAGTGTCGCGCACCGCGGCGAACCGTTGCGCGATCTCGGCGATGGCGGTGTCCCAGTCCACGGGCGTGAACGTGCCGTCGGCTTCGCGCCGCAACGGCGTGGTCAGGCGCTGACTGCCGTTTTGGTAGTGGTCCAAGCGCAGTGCCTTGTTGCAGGTGTAGCCGTGGGTGGACACATGGTCTTTGTCTCCGCGGATCTTGCGGAAGGTCCTCTGTCCTTCGACGGTGAGGATCTGCACCCCGCAGTTGTTCTCGCACAGGATGCACGCCGTTTTGTGCCAGGTGCCGTCTTCGGTAGCCGTTTCAGGAGGCATTGCGATGCTCATCTTCTTCTCGGATGGCGGACTTCGGGGATGTGAGCGCGAGCGACCCGCGGGGTTGCCGTGAACTTTCCGGCCGGCGGCCGGTCGATCAGTGAGGTCTCGAGACTTCGCGGATGCAAGACTTCACATATGAGAGCACATGCTCCATAATTAAACCAGAGCGCGTGCTCCAATTCTTGAGTGAGTAACGTCACCGGTCCCTCGTCGGGGGCGCAAGCCGCTGAACTGGGACTATGTCGCCCGGCCGCGCGAGCGCCCCCTTTCTAGAGCGGATGCTCTGTTATGCTCCGTTCATGCCCCGCCCTCGTGTACACGCCCTGGATCCCCTCATGGATGCCGCCGAACAGCTGGCCGTCGACTCCGGACACGCCTCGGTCACGGTTCGCGCGCTTGCGGAGGCCACCTCGGTGTCCAACGGCGTGATCTACCACGCCTTCGGGTCCCGCGCCGGGCTGATGGGGCGGGTCTGGCTGCGCGCGGCACAGCGATTTCTGACGCTGCAGCGTGAGGCGGTCGATCGCGTGCTGGCCGCAGGCAACTCCCCCGCAGACGCGATCGAGGCGGTCGTCGCCGCTGCCGATACCCCCGCCGAGTTCCTCCTCCAGCAACCGGTCTCGGGGCGTTTCCTGCTGACCGTGCCGCGCCGTGAACTCCTCGGTTCCAGCGAGATCCCCGACGACATCGCCGAGGAACTACGCCAGCTCGATCAGACCCTGACCGAGCTGTTCGTCACCCTGTCGCGCGGCGTGTTCGACCGCGCCGACCGCGAGGCTGTCGCCGTCATCCGCGATTGCGTGGTGCAACTACCCACCGCTCTGCTGCTGCGCGGCCGCCGAACCCCCGACCCCGTGGTGCGCGCACGCCTCGCGGCCGCGGTCCGCGCCGTACTGGCCGCGCCCCTCCCCAGCGCCACACCCACCACCACGAAGTGAAAGGCACCACCATGACAGCCGACCTGCACTACCAGGACAAGATCGCCGTGCTGAACCTCGGCGACGACGAGAACCGGTTCTCCCCCGACTGGCTCGACACCGTCAACACCCACCTCGACGCCGTTGAGCGCGACGCCCACGGGCTGGTCACCACCGGCAGCGGCAAGTTCTACTCCAACGGCCTGGACCTGGACTGGCTCATGGCCAACGGCGACCGCGCCGAATGGTACGTCGGCCGCGTCCAAGAACTGTTCGCCCGCATCCTCACCTTCCCCCTGCCCACCATCGCTGCGGTCAACGGCCACACCTTCGGCGCCGGCGCCATGCTGGCCATCGCCCACGATTACCGCGTCATGCGCGAAGACCGCGGTTACTACTGCTTCCCCGAGGTCGACATCAACATCCCTTTCACTCCCGGCATGGCCGCACTCATCCAGGCCAAGCTCAGCCCTCAGACCGCGGTCACCGCCATGACCACCGGCTACCGCTTCAACGGCCCGGACGCCCTGGCCGCCGGGCTCGTCGACGCCACCGCCACCGACCCCGAGGTACTCACCACCGCCATCACCCGGCTCACCCCCCTCCTCGGCAAGAACCCCGCCACCCTCGCCGCCATCAAGACCACCATGTACAGCGCCGCCACCGCGGCACTGCGCTGACACCGCTCGAAAGAGGAAGACCAACGATGACAACCACCACGGACACGCCCGCCAGCGCCAATCTCGGACTGTGGAACACGTTGCAGCGCTTGCCGTTCGGCAACTGGCTCTTCACCCAGGCGCTGTGCTTCAAGGCCCCCTATTTCCGTAGCGTGCACCCGCTTCTGCAGGAACTGCGGCCCGGACTGTGCCGGGTCAGCGCCCCGAACCGGCGCAGCGTCCACAATCACCTTGGCACTTACCATGCCATCGCTTCCTGCAACATGGCCGAGCTCGCCGGCGGCATGATGACCGACGCGACCATCCCCGCCACCCACCGGTGGATCCCGGTCGGAATGAGCGTGGAATACAAGTCCAAGGCAACCACCGCGGTGACCGCCGTCGCGCGCCTCGACCCCATTCCCGAGTTCGGTGACGAACCCACCGAACTCGTCGTCCCGGTCGATGTCCTCGACGCCGACGGCACAGCCTTCGTCACCGCCCGGATCACGATGCACGTTTCCAAGAAGCGCTGACGCCGGCACCGATTCGCAAGCCGCCGGTACGACCCTGCGCGAACCAGGTGCAGCCCACCGGTGCTTATCGCAGCATCGGCGAGGGAAGGTCCACGGTTCGGGACTGCGATCGGATCGTGCGCATCTGGATGAGCTTCTGGTGGGCTGCGTCGAGGCTGATCTGGAGGCCGTCGACTTCGCCGAGCCAGCCGCGTTCGGTGGCTTCGCGCAGCCGGTCGTTGAGGTTGACGACGATGGCCAGCAGCTGCGGTTCCTCGGGTCCGGGCGCAGAACTGGGCATCGGATACAGGCGTGCTGGTGCGATTCCCCGGAATCTTGCTGAGTTGCAGGTGACGGTGTTGTGCGGATGGCGTTGTTGCACGCTTGCCGGTCAGCGGCTCCGCACCGTGATCGGGGCGGTCACAGCGAAAACTTGCGAGCCGGTGGTAGCCGTACGGACCTGCGCTGCCGCGGGCTGGATTTGTCGGATAAGTCCGTCGGGCACACCTACTGTCCCTGCGTGGACCTCACTCAGTGCTTGGTTGCGGGGCGGTTCTACCGGGTCGAGCCGCCGTTGCGGGCACGGGCCTAAGTCCGGGGCCTGCTAGCTAGACCGGGTGCCCCAGGCGTTACGTCCAGCTGAAATGCGAACCTTGTCTCAGCCCTGGGAGGACACCGATCAGGCAGCGTTGACCAGTGACCCGCCAAGCCCTGATGGCGATCATCAGGTTACAAGGCGCATTCGGACTTGACTAGGGTCGACATGTGAGTCAACGTAGTAGGTATGCGCTAGTCGGCTGCCCACAGTCCAGGCGAAAGCCTTGCGGGCAGATCTCAAGTCTGGAACACGAAGCTTGACTAGGTAGGCAGGCCTTGATGGCTTCGGTAGCACACGGTGCCAAATTGATCGTAGCATTCCCTAAGGGAGGAATACATTGATCAGGCCCGATTCTCCCAACGAACCGGATGACGATTTACGAATTGAAGCGGTGTCGCCCGCAGTGGACGAGTCAGATACCGTGACGGGATACAACACGTGCTTCGACCCAGCGGAGGACTGTACAAGTCCCGGTCCCGGTCCCGGTCCCGGTCCCGGTCCCGATCCCGATCCCGATCCCGATCCCGATCCCAATCCCAATCCCAATCCCAATCCCAATCCCAATCCCGACAGCGGCAACTGATAGCCGCGGCACTCTTCATATCAGGTACATGCTCGTTGCTATCTGGCCGCGCAGACTTGAGGATTAGAGGGGCCGGTTATGATGAGGACTCATGTAACACGTTACGGGGTTGCATATCGGCAACCTTATCGTCATGAGATTTTCAGCCAGTCTGCTGTCGGCCTTGGATGCGTAGAAATCACCGCAGAGCAGTTCTTGCCCCTGACGCCATCCCGTAGAGATGAGCTCGAGAGGCTAAGCGACGCCAATCATATGCTGGTGCATGGATTGAACCTGAACGTCGGTTCGGTCAATACGCCGTGCCCTAGATATATGAATGATGTATCCGAACTTCTGGACATTACGGGCGCGCCCTTCTTCTCGGACCACCTTGCAATAACGAAAGTCGGCGAAGTAGCTCTGGGTCATTTCGCTCCGGTGTGGTTCACCGAGGGGAATCTCTCGGTGGCGATCCGCAATATAGACATAGCGCAGCGGGCCATGGGGGTCAGATTGGTATTGGAAACCATAACATCACATTTTGACCTGCCGGCAG
This sequence comes from Nocardia sp. NPDC060259, assembly GCF_042728775.1. Classification (NCBI taxonomy): domain Bacteria; kingdom Bacillati; phylum Actinomycetota; class Actinomycetes; order Mycobacteriales; family Nocardiaceae; genus Nocardia; species Nocardia sp. NPDC060259. The sequence continues at coordinate 337 of NZ_JBHXAY010000113.1, read as the reverse complement.
CCGATATGGAACTTCACGAATTCATGAATAGAGTGTGCACTGAAACTGGTTGCGGTGTGCTATTAGATATCTCAAACATATATATAAATTCTCGCAACCAGGCGCGAAATCCCATGCATGTAGTGGAAAATCTAAACTCTGGTAACGTGGTGCAATTTCACCTGGCGGGATTTACTGAAGTGGGCGGCGTCTTTTTCGACTCACACAACCAAGCGATTGACGACAGGGTTTGGAGCCTGTACGAGGGTGCAATCCGGGTCCATTCGCCGACGTACATCGTCATCGAACGCGATGGTAATCATGAATCGCTCAACGCGTTGCTTAGGGAGCTGGAAGT
>NZ_JBHXAY010000112.1:0-20710 GCF_042728775.1 Nocardia sp. NPDC060259 | reverse complement strand
GACAGGCATGTGTCATCGCCGCTGCCATGGGAGAGGCGATATTGTGCCACCTCGCCTGAACTCTGGGAGATTCCCTGGAGTCGCATCTGTTGTGGTTCTCCACAGGTATTTCCACAGGATGTGGATGTGCCCGGGTGGCCGCCATGCACCGGCCGCCGTGTTTGGGCGAAAGCGGATGAGTGCACGTGCTGGTGGATCCAGGGGAGTCGTAGGCGGCGACTGGGGCCTGCTCGGTGTTGCCCGTCGCGCCGTCTTCGCGGGCGCCGGTCCAGCCCCTGGTCGATGGGGTGGACCGGCATGTGCTCGTGGGTAAACAGCCTGCGGCATGGCACATCCTCGCCCTGTGCGAGGGCCAGCCGATCATATCGGTGGGTGAGCCGGGGCGTTTGCCTGCCCTGCTATTGCTATGCGGCGCGCCAGATCCGTTGACACAGTCCAGCTGCTGCGTGCAGATTCGATCGCGTTGGTCAAGGTCGGTGTTGGGGACTATCAGCTGGCGCCATCACTACGGCCCTGACTGGAACCAGAGTGTCTGCCAGACGCGCGGGATTCGGAACCTGCTCGTCGGCCGGCGTGCGCTGGACAGCGGTCGAGACCCTTTCAGGGGCGGTGTCCTGTGATCGGTCTGTGGCACATCGGTTTCGGTCTTGTCGCCCGGAGTGGTGATCGGGTGCGCGACGAGGACGATCGTCGTTGTCGCGTCGGCAGTGAACGGAGTTTCGAGGCGCAGGTGGATGAGCACGATCAGCGAGGTGCTGGTCGGTGTGCCGGCGTTCCAAGGGTGGAAGCGGTCCTCGTCGAGAGCGGGCATATGCGCGCGTATCCAGGTGTTCAGGTCGCGAGCGTTGTTGATCACGACCCTCAACGGCTTCCGGTGTGCGGGTCGCGGTCATGGACCGGGACGACCCGGGGTGCCCCGACAGCCTGTTTGGTGACCGCGTCCGGTAACCCCGCCTCGGTGCTGCTGGCCGCCCACGCATCGCCGGCGATGACCCAGTCGCCGTGGTCGTCGCGGTGGGCGGGAAGCAGGCGCCAGCCGATCGCGGTGGGGATGATCCCGAACGGGTCGATGTCACAGTCGGTGCGGCGTTGTCCGTCAGGGCCGATCGAGTCGATCGCGGTGGTGTGTTCGATCCGCACCAATCGGTCACCGTTGGGGGTGGCGAGGGTGGTGTGGCGGGGGTGGACGGTGAGCATGCGCAGGCCGGTGAGCGTGTGGCCGCTGCGGCTACGAATCGTGGCGGTGGCCGGCGCGTATCGAACACGGTGGAGCTCGGCCAGGATCAGCGAGACCGGCGTCGAAACGGGCGCGGTGGCGCCGGTTGGCGCTGGTGTGTGAAGGCGCAGCTGGCCGAGCGCGGCGTAGAGCCGTCGACACAGCGACACCAGGGCAGGGGAGGAGGCCATCGGAAAGGGTTCCTTGTCGAGTGAAGGCGCCATGCGGAATCGACAGAGGTCGTCGTGGAGGAATGCTGCGGCAGTCGATGCCGTACCGGGCGGGCCGGGATCGGTACTGTCACAACCGGTCTCGGCCCGCTATCGGTGTTTTAGGCGGCGGCCCGTGTGGTGGGCTCAGCGATGGTCGGTTCGGCCGTGGGGGCGTCGAGGTCGATGTCCTTGTAGTCGATGTCGCCGATGGTGGCGAGCTCGACGGGAACGAGTGTGTGGCCGATCTGCTGGAGGAAACGCAGGTAGCGGTTGACGGCGGCATCGCTGTAGCGCCAGGAGTCTTTACCGGTGCGTTTCTCGTGGGCACCCAGAACGAGTCCGAGGACGATGACATTGCAACGCGCCGGTTTGGCGGTCTCGATCATCTTCTGCAGGTCCTGGCGGCAGGTTCCGGTGCCGCCGATCAACTCCGCGGCGGTCTCGAACGCGTTGTACTCACCGAGCATGCCGGGCTGGGCCACCAACGCCTCGGCGACGAACTCCGCTGCCTCTGCCGGTGGGGTCTTGCGGGCCAGCAGCTCGGCGACGAAGTCTTGACGGACCTCCATCGCGGCCACGCCCTGCTTGTTGAGCACGCGCACACGGCGATTCTCGAGCTGTTCCTGCTCACGCCGTTGCGCGGCCTCGGCTTCTTGCTGAGCGCGCCGCGCGGCCAACTCCTCGCGAGCCGCGGCAGTCTGCTCGGGATCGACGGCGTCCTGGCCGCCCTCGCGCTCGGTTTCGATGCTGATGTCGTGCTCGTTGTCGGCGGTGGTGTCGACGAAGTCGCTGAGCAGCTGCAGGCCTGTGGTGGCGAGCTTGTCGGAGGGCAGGAAGCAGTCGGCCTGCCAATCCTTGTGCTGGGTGACCTCGCGGGCGTGACGCAGACCGTCGGCGGGTTCGCGGTCGGGTTCGTGCTTGGTCTGCCAGTCGACGCCTGCCTCGTCCACGATGGCTCCGGTCTCGCGGTCGACGGTTACCAGCGCACCGGATCGTTCGATCCACACCAGCCAACCGTCCTCGGCCGAGAGCGCATCGAGTTCGACGCTGTGCCCGTCGGCGTCGACCAGATCGCCCGCGTGCAAGTGCTCGGCGTCGGGTCCGCCCTCGCCCGGGTAGTCGTAGAGCACGCCGAATCCGGCTTCGGCCCAGGGCAGCGCCGCGGCGTAGTAGGCGCGCCGGTCGGCACGGTCGTTAGCGATCAGGCGGGCTTCGAAGTTGAAATAGCTGCCGCGGTGTTTGGTCAGGTGCTCGACCGCATCGGTGTCGCCGACGGTCTCGTACTCGGCCAGGATCGCTGCTTGTTCGAGGTCGAGTTGGCCGTCGTCGATCGCCTTGCGGGCGGTGGCCGAGGCGCCGACCTTGCCTGCCTGCTTGATGTGGTCGCGTTTGGTCTGCAGCGCCTTGCCGATCCGGGTGACAGAGGCCCCCAGATCCAGAGCCAACGCGATCCCGGCCGCGCGGTCGCCATCGGTCAGCGCGACCCGACGGTCGTTGACGGTGATCTGTTCGAAGATCCGTGCGATCTGCGCCTCATCGGCGCTGACGGTGGAGTCGGGAGCGATCAGCCACACCGGGACCCTTTCCAGGCCGACCGCGATCGCGGTCAGAGTGCGCAGCTGCCCGTCACGGACCAGCGCCGATGGGGACTCGGGGTAGCCGTAGGCGATGATCGGGACGAGCACGCCGTGCTCGGCGATCGAGTCGGCCAGCTCGGGATGATCCTCGAGGCGGAAGCTCTCGCGCACGTTGTTGTCGAGGACGAGCTGGGTCGGGTCCCGCAAGACCGCGACCGCCTCGACCGGCACACCAGCACGGTCGGAGGCGGCGTCGCTGTGGTCGTCGGTCGCTGGGGCGGAACCATCGGTGGCCGACTCGGTGCTGTTGAGCGGTCGGTCGTGGAGGTCGGTGTCGGTTGCGGTGGTGTCGATCTCGGTGAGATCGCGGGTGTCGGTGGTCGGGGTCATCGAGGTCCTCCTATCGTGAGACAGGTTGGCACCGGGCAGATTGGAGCTGCCCGGTGCCTACCTGGAAAGTTGGGGAGAGTCGAACCGGTCGGGGTGTCGGTCAGTTGTGGGTCTTGGTGCGAGTGGCGAGGTTGATCGGGCGCAGGCGGCGGGCGTGGTATTTGTCGGGCTCGGTGTAGGCCCAGTGCTTGCCCTTCCAGTCGGGATCGCTGGCACGCCAGCGCTCGATCGTCGTCGGCGCCAGATCGGTCGCCGCCCCGGCGACACCGAAGTGGGCCGCCAGGTCGAACTCGGAACGGCTCAGTGTGTCCGCCATCGGAAAGAACCTCCTGAAATCGGTTGAAGTCACAGGCAACCCGTGGTGAGCGACCTGCCGGGGATGCAGATGGAGCAAACGGCTAGACGAGGGTCATCGCGTGCAGGGCGAGGTCATCGAGGGTGTCGGCACGGTCGGCATCCGGGATGGTCTGGGAGAAGCTTGTGACCGCGTTGGCGATCCCGGCGGCGGTGAGCTGACCGGCGGCGATGAAGTGCGACAGGATCCCGGTGCGTTCTTCCTCGCTGAATCCGAGCTTCTTGGCCACGACCTCGATCGTCCTGTCGGGCTGGTGCACCGGTGCCGCGGCGTGGCGTTCGAGCTCGCCAACGCGCGCGGTGAGGAACTTCGGAGACAGCCACTCGCTGACCTTGTCGCGGGTTTCGGCGGTGATGACTGCGAGCCGCTTGCGTTGGGTGTCTTGTGACCAGGCGCCGAGGGTGCCGATATCGAGCTTGTCGCCGAGATGCCGTCTGGTGTGGGAGAACAGCGGCAAGGTGAGGCCGTTGCCGCAGATCTGGATCACCAGCTCCGGTTTCAACGTCACCGCATGGTGGCCGGTCTCGGAGTTGGAGAACCGGAACCCGGCGAACACCACCGGTTCGCTGCCGGGTCGATAGCCTTGTCCCGCGCGGGCGGCGACACCACGCCACCGGTCCAGATCGCCGGCGACGCGGCGCCGTTCGGCCTCGAGGTCGGGATTGGCGAACGGGTTGCGGTAGTCGGCCAGAAACGTCGGTGCCAGCGCGGAGACCCTCGGTGAGTACACCTTGCAGTGCATCGAGGACTCGGTCAGATCACAGGAGCGAACCTCGACATCGGCATCGGCGGCGGTGATGCCCTCCAGGACCGCGGTGAGCACGTCGAGATTGTCGATGATGCCGTACCGATCGGAAAGAAACGCCCGCAACACCCCCGATTCACCGGCGACCCCAGAGGAGAACAGTCGCAACAGAAACGACCGATCCTCGGGCCGGCTGAGAAGTCGCGGGTCGTCGGGGCCGTGAAGCAAGCCGTTGACGTTGTGGTCGTAGAGATCGGTGCGTTGCTGCTCACGCAGCCATTTCAGATACCCGACCGGGATCTTGAGTTTGGTGCCCAGCTGAGAATCAGCGGCTGCGGTCGGGCGGTAGGCGCCGTCGACGAGGGTGACACCACGCTCGTCGACCACCGGCCCGACACCGGACAACTCCAGGAAACCGTCACGGGCCCGCACGGCCGAGGCGGGCACGACGACATCGACCTTGGTGGCCTGCTGACGATTCAGCAACCTGACCAGGTCACCCAACTCAGCGTGACGAACTGAGGTATGCAGCGACAAGAGAAACTCCTTCGACTGAAATAGACAGGACGGATGGAAAGGGCGGGGCGGGGCCTGCCGCAGGCACGGACACAGACAGAGCACAGCGAGAGGTCCGCGCCACGAAATGAACTGGGGCCCAACGCAGTTAGGGACAACGCGCAGAGTTGGCCTCGGGTGGACGGTCGCAGACATCGCGGGGGAGTGAGGACTCAAGTCGTCCAGCTGTGGAGCAGTGAGTTCTTCTTGCCGCCGAATCGACTCGAATGAGCGCTGTTGCTCGGGAGCTGAATTCGGTGCCATTCAGTCGCGGGGCAGCGTGGTGAGCCAACGCGTGAGCGTGCGAAGCTGTTGCATGATGTGGCTGGCCGAGCCAGATCCTGCTCGCTCGTGTTCGGTGTTCCAGAGGTAGCTGACCAAGATCTGGGCGGCGCTGACGATATCGTCGCCCGCGGCGAGCGACTCATCTCCGGCTTGGCGGTCTGCGAGTTCTCGGCGGCACCGCGTGTCCGAGTCCGGGATGGGCTTCGAATCGGGCGAGGCAGAAGAATTGCTCGCGTGCGGCACATCAGTGGCAGACAAGACGGTTCCTCTCCAGCGCGAAGGTGACTGCTATGTCTGTTTCCGGACCCCCGGCGACCAGTCGATGAACAAGACGCGAGTCAGGGTCTGCACGACCAACAGATCGCACGTAACGGCGCACGATCTGCCCTCAGCGGCATGTAATGGATTGCAAGACAAAAGGTCCTGTTAGCTCAGGTAGCCGCCGATGTGTGAGTGTGTGATCGCACGGGTGAGGCAGACCTGACTGTTGCGCAGATTATTGGTGCGACCAGCTGCCATCGCGCGGTTTCAGGTGGCGTCGATTCGTGCGTTTCCACACGGCGGTGTTCGGGTCAGCTGCATAGCGGTGCCCGCCAGGATAGACGGTAACCGCGAGTTGATGCGCCCGGACCAGTGTTTTGATTGCGCTGTCGAGACCGTCGCGATCGAGGATGTGGAAGGTGATCGGGCTGATGGTGAGTGCAACATAGCTGATCGTGCGCCGCATCCCCACGTGGTACGTCTGCTCCACCGAGGCCGCACCGGTCGGGGTATGGGTCCAGGTGATCGCCGTGAGTACCGACACCTCAGACACCGGCTGCTCCACTACAGGCAGCGACACCCGCTCGGCCACGCCGACCATCGCTTGGCGCGCCAACCCGAACAGTCCCACCATCCGCTGCACTTGCTCGGCCGAGGTGAACGTCATAGCGATTCGCCCCCACCTCGCGACAATCCTCGCATCGGTGCTGCCCGCCGCGACGACGTCGATGGTGATCGGTTGCTCACCGGCTAAGACCGCTGTGACGGTGGTGACTACTCCGGTCCTGCGATCCAATGGCGGCCGTCGAACCTGATCGAACGGTACGACGGCGGGAGATTGCATGGTTGTCATGAGCGAATTCCGTTCTGGTCGTTGGGCGAATCGGAGCCGTAAACGCTCGCCACAAGGCAGGATCTGACCGGGTGAGCTACCTGAACAGTTGCGGATTCAGGACCGCTTCTACGGACCGCGCACCTTGCGCTAGGAGGATCGTTTCTGTCGGATCGCCCAATAGGATCTGGTGGAAGCGGTGCAATCAATGCGGGTGTTGAGGGGTCCTTTCGAAGCGAGAGATGTTGGAACAGAAGATGATTCATTGCAGTGCGGTGGTAGCTGCCAGCAGGACGCGTATACTGGCGGCAGAAGAGCCGCTGGTCGGGTCGATCTCAGGAGTTTGAGATGCCTGCTAGCAAGCCACGTCGTTCCAAGCGAGATCCCGAACTGGTTCGGCGTTTGGACCAGGTCCGTCAGGTGATGAAGGTTCGGCGCACCGAGGCGGAACGCCGGGCGGCCGCGACGATGGACGCGGTCCAGACCTACCTGCACGCCGCGGGAGTCATCCGCCAAAGCCTTGCGGTGCGTGATCAGCGCCTCGGTGAACTGCGTCGACAGATCGAGCAGCTAGAACGCGAGCACGAAGCCGAGGCCGCTCGGTGGCGTGCCCGGCAAGCGAGCGCGGTGGCGGCGATGCGCGAGTTGGGGGAGTCTGATGACGGCATCGGCCAACTGCTCGAGTTGACCGGCAGGCAACTGAGGCAGCTCATGGCTGCTGCGGCTCGAACGGCCGAACGGCCAACGATCAACCGCGGTGGACCGGATCGGGGTGCTGTCACCGGCAGTTCGTTGGAAGCGGGGCGTGCGGAGGTTCAGACAAGCGCGCAGGTCACCTCAACCGTGGACGAGTCGCTCGGTCAGAGTTTGGCGTAGCCGCCGGTGTTCCAGACATGCCAACGGAATTGGCTCGGGGCCAGGGCCACACGGTAAGGGACGCCGGGCGCGGTCGGGTACGGCCAGTAAGCGACGCCGCACCGATGGCAATAGTAGCCGTGGCCCCACACGCCTCGTGCACGACTACGCCCCGCCTGGACCCTGCCGTTTCGGCGCGCTCGCTGGAACGCGATGGTCAAGATCGCGGCAACGGGGATCGACAGGAGTAGCGGAAAGAGATAGAAGCCCAGCAACGATGCCATCATCCGGATCGGATTGCCCGGTAAGGGGTTTTCGGCCAGTGCTGCGCTGCACAAGGCGAACATGACCATGACGAACAACAGCAGGATCGACCCGAGGACCGACAATGGTCCTGCTGAGGGCAGAACGGGTTGCCATGCCAAGCTTCTCGCGAGAGCGGAACTGTGGCTGTACTCGTGGACCGTGGTCCCGATGACGGGGACGAGTCCACCCGGAACGATACCGATTCCGGTGTGGACGCCAGTGTTGTAGCCACTGTGGGTTCCGTCCGACATGGCGGCGGGCACGCTCTGGACCCAGTCGACGCGTTCGCACTGTGGGCAGGAGAGATCAAGGTTCACTGGTCCCCCAAAGGACGTGGTTTCTCGCTGAAGTAGTGCACGAAGGTGATGCCTGGCAACGAACCGTGCATCGATCCAACCTGGGAAATGGCCTTCTGTCGATGTGGCCTGAACCACATCAGGCAAAGACTCGGGTGGTCTGCCGATCGGTCGAATCATCGTCGGTCTCAACCGTTCGCAAGCGCTTCGGTGCCCGCCGGGGCACGCTTGCTCTCGGCGTGCGCGCGGGCGCCGCGCGGATCGGCCGCTTCGTGCGCACTGCCCGAATCGGTGTGCGCACGGTCCTCGCCAGCGTGCGCACGTTTGGGAGAGCAGTCCGCGTCGGTGTGCGCACGGTCGACAGGTGCGTGCGCACGCAGTCGTTCAGCGTCGCGCAGGATTCGACTGACCGCTGAGCGGCTGCACCCGAGTTCGCGCGAGACGTGGCTGGCGCTCCACTGGTCGATATACCGGTGTGTGAGCACTGCGGTGACGGTGGCAGGGTCGCGCCGCCCGCCGGGATCTTGATCGCAGATCAGCGCCGCCAGTGCTTCGAGATCGACTCTGTCGATAGGATTATCGCGGGATTCCTCGTCCATCTTGGAAGCTTCTGTCTGGGTGGCGGTTAGCTCGGCAGCGACACCGGGAACTGCTGCCTGTGCGGGCGGGGCCTGTGGATCGGGCCCGGCGGCTGCAGGCTCCGGACGGGTGTCGGGCAGATGTGCGTGTGCCAGCGTCAACAGTGCGATCGAACTCTGCGTCATGGCGCCTTCCACAATTAACGGCCACAGCCATGCTTCGGCGACGGGCACACCCGCGGTGATCGCCAGCGCGCGCAGCGCGGTGAACGACAGCCAGAACGCCCCACCGGCGATGACCACGGTCAGCGCTGTCGCGGCGCGGCGGGCGGTGGGCGAGACGGTGTCCGCCCGTGCGAGCAGCGCAACGCCGTGGACTGCGGCCAGCAAGGCCAGTGGTGGGATGACGGCGACCGCGGCAGCGACGGCCGGGAGGACTGTCGTGTGCAGGACGGCTTGGGTCGCATTGCCGACCACGCTGACTCCAGCGGCGATACACAGCTCGCTCCAGAAGAATATGTGCGCATGGTCAGTGCGCACATCTACTCGAGTGGTCGGCTCGGTCCGAACAGTTCGCGATGGTGCAGTCGGCATGCCTGTTGGCCTCGCTTCGGGGTGTTGTGATCAGGAGATCGCAGCGATCGGATCACCGCAGGGATGATCGGTCGGGTCGTGGGCCCTGTACGCGAGGTCGTCGCTGACCCGCAACTGGTGCCCGGCATCTCCGATGCATGGCTGCACACGAAGAACAGCCGACCGACGCAGGTGAGAATCAGTCGAACGAAACTTGACGTCCGACACGGGATCGATACGAGTTCAGGAGGAAACGATCAGAAATGTCGGGATAGGTTGGGAAGTGCGACGTGACCGTTGCCGCAGGTAGCGGGTAGTTTTGGGATGTATCGAGGCCAACCGTGAGTACTACGAACCCTATTAGGTGAATAGGAAGTCAGCTGCTTCGGCCAACGAAGAGGCGGCGCAAGCCACATGTTGTTACATAGATATGCGAATCTACATATGTAATATCGCCGAAAGGTACCGTTCACCACGAAGAACTGCCAAGAATGAGTTGGCGCTGGCGCCAACTCATTCGAAGCGCCGATCGCCGCGTGCCCATTGTTCGAGGATGGCTCGGTGGTCGGGGACGGTTTCGGGTCGGTCGATGTAGTGGGTCTTAGCGACGGCGGTGGTGTTGCCGAGTTGGCGTGCGGCGTTCTCCGGGCTACCGGTGGCGTTGTCGACGGCGGTACCCGCGCCGCGGCGGAACGTGCGCAGGGTGACCCACGCGAACTCGCTACCGCGGGCCGCGCGCCAGACCCGTCCGAAGTTGTTCGGGTTGCGTAGTGAGCCGTTGGTGGCGGGGAACAAGACGCCGTGTGGGTTCGGGGTTCGGTTGATTTCGAGGTAGTCGATGGCTTCCTTGATGGCTTCGATGCTGTGCTGGGGGAGCAGGATTCGGCGCCATCCGTTCTCTGTCTTGGGGGCGGGTTTGCGGACCCAGCCGCCATCACCGCCGCCGCGGATCTGCTCGAGGGTGCCGGTGACGTCGAGGTAGGGGTCGAGGGTGTCGAGGTTGATGTCGTCGAGCAGGAGGGCGAAGACTTCGTAGGGGCGGATTCCGGTTCCGGTGACGACGTCGACGACCCAGACCATGGTCCAGTCGCGACGAGGTCCGAAAGTGTAGCCAGGGGTGCCGGGGACTTCCTCGCCGCGCGCCCAAGCCCGTACCTGGGCTCGGAACGCGGGTAGGGCGTTCATGTCGCGGACTTTGCCGCGCGCTTGTCTGCGGTTTCTGCGGAAGGGGTCGACGTTGTCGACGGGGTTGGTGTCGAGGACGTCGTGCAGGACGGCGATCTGCATCATCGCCCGGAGGATGATCTTGTGTTGCTTGGCTTTGCGAGGATGGCCGAGGGCGATGATGCGTTTGAGGTGGCGGTCGAGTTCGCCGGCGGTGGCTTGCCAGATCTGGAGGTGGCCGATGGTGTTTTCGATCTTGACGGTGTTGGGGTTGGCACGCTTGTCGCGGGAGACCTCGATTTCGCGGCGGTAGTCCTCGACCAGGCCTGGTGAGCAGGTGGGGTCCAAGCGCATCGAGGTGAGCAGTTCGCGTGCGAGTTCCATCAGGGTGGTGGTGCGAGTGATCGGGTTCTCGGCGGGGACTTCGTGGAAGTCGCGCATCGCTTCGGCGAGTTTGTTGCTGGCCTCGGTGGAGGTGGCGCCATGGCGTTCGATGAAGGTGTTGCGCCAGGCTCCGTAGTGGCGGACGGTGGTCCGCCAGCTCCCGTTGGGTTGTTTGCGGGGTGTGGACGGGGTGCCGAAGGTTCCCACGGGGCGGGCGGGTCGTCCGGTCACGATGCTCCTTCCTTGAAAAGGGACTGATGGCTGTGTGGGCCGGTGAAGCAAGCCACGGCGGATCCCAGGTATCCGGAGGCTCCATGAATATGGGGGTGGATCCTTAGCCGGTGGTGCGACGGATGCGGGACGGGCAGACCTCGGGCCGTTGGTCTTCCCACGAACGCACGTCGACGAGGCGGTATCGGCGGTGTCGGCCGAGGCGCGCATAGATCGGCCCTGTGCCATAACAAGCCCAGCCGGCCAGGGTTTTGGCAGGGATTCGCAGGCGCTGAGCGAGATCGGCTGTGGTCAGCCATTTCTCGTCGTCGGCGGTGGCTGGTGTCGCGGGCTCGGCGACGCTGCCGGTGGTTTCGCGCAGACGGTTCAGTTCCCAGGTTCGGACGGCTGCGAGCCGGTATCGGCGGTGCCGGCCGAGATGGCTGTAGCGCGGTCCGGTGCCCGCGGAGGCCCAGGAGGCGATGGTCTTGAGGGGGATACGCCAGCGCGCGGCGAGATCGGGGCTGGTGAGCCAGGTCTCGCCGTCGGGCAGGGGGGAGTCAGGAATCGCCGAGTCGGGCGAAGTGGGAGAGGAAGGCATGCGTCGCTCACTAGTGTGTGGCGATCAGTAGCTCTTCCTGCGGTCGAGTGTATCCGAATCCGCGCGAGCACTGCCTAGCCGAAACATCCGGTGCACGTGGGGGCCTCGCGCACTTCTCTGGGCAGACGACGCGAAGTGTGTTTTCGCGGTCGCAGAGCGGAGGCGGCGGGGTGCGGTATGGGCCGCCTTCACGTTCCAACACCCTGACCGGTGTCGGCAGGTTTCGGCCAGTCCTATGGTGATGTGCCGCTCTGCTGGGTTGTCGGTGCTGACTCGACCGACCTCGGTCGGGTTCGCGGGAGTTCATTGAAATCGTTGGACGGTGACCGCGGCCTGGTGTGGATCCGCCGCACAGTCGCTCGGTCTCGGTTATGGGGAGTCGGGCTGTGCGCGCCGGTGTGGCAACGCTGGGGCACTCACCGCTTCGACGGTCTGGGTGGTCGAGGCGCGGGGCTGCCAGGCTCCCGTCAGCGGCTCGATGAGGAGAAAGGAGCCTGCTCCTGGCGCGGCGGTTGGACCGCAGTCCACCCATTGACGCCCAATTGTGATTTCCGCCACAATAGTGGCGAGCGTTCCGAGAATGACCTGTTTTCAGTGGTCTACGGGGCGTTCCAGTGGGCCGGTCGATCCATTTATGTGGGGTTTCTGTGTGATTTGGCCAAACCACGTCAAGTCCCCGGATACAAGGAAACCCCCTCCGACCGAGGTCAGAGGGGGTTTCGCCTGTCGGGCTGACAGGATTTGAACCTGCGACCACCTGACCCCCAGTCAGGTGCGCTACCAAGCTGCGCCACAGCCCGTTCTTGCCCCCGTCGCCGGGTGCTCGAAAAGATTACCGCACCATTCCGCGAAGGTACTAATCGGCAGGTAGATGGCTGTTTCTGGAGGGCTGATGGGCGCCGAGGGCGCATCGCGATGCCGCTCCGTTCGTCGATGGGTGGGCCGGTCGATGGACGCCGTGCGGAACCGCGACGAGTCGAGCCGCGCTCGATGTCACAGCTGTGCGGTGGGCTGGCGTTCCGAGGGTGAAGCTGCTTGTGTCACTTGCTATTGCGTGGGGAGGAGGGTTCGGGCGCCATCTTTGCCGAATCGGCAAGGTTCCTTGCAGGACCTCCCTGTGTCGGCCAAAACTGGCGGGACGGACCGAAACTCCCTACCCACCAGGAAGACACGATGAATATCGCAGCACAACCGTCGACCGGCCGACTGCCTCGATACGCCCGCGCGGTGGCCGTCACCGCGATCTTCGCGCTGCTCACGGTCGGCGCCGCGGCGTGCGGCACTACGACTGCGGCAGAGATTCCCTCCTACGCGGTCGCGACTCACGGCGACCGGGAATTCGGCAAGACCTTCCGGCACGAGTTCGCCGATGTCGACGGTGTTCGTATGCATTACGTGACCGGGGGGAGCGGTTCGCCGGTGGTGCTCATCCACGGATGGCCGCAGACGTGGTACGGCTGGTGGCAGATCATGCCTGCGCTCGCCGAGCGTCACACCGTCTACGCAGTCGATCTTCCCGGGCTGGGGGACAGCACCGGCTCACCGAGCGGTTACAGCAAGGCCACTCTGGCGCGCTACGTCCACACCCTCATCGCGGACCGGCTCGGGGTGCGCAATGCGCAGATCGTCGGGCATGACTTCGGTGCCGCGGTGGCCTTCCACTACGCCAGCCAGTTCCCCGCTGACACCGCTCGCCTCGGATACCTCGACCTTCCTCTCCCCGGGCCCGCGGTCGATGCTCCTACCTACCGCTCGATGAGCTGGCACATCGCCTTCCATTCCCAGCAACAGGTCCCCGAGGCGGTGGTCGGTGACAATGTCCGTGACTATCTGGCTTTGTTCTATCCCCAGGTCTCTTTCGGCGGAACGGCTTTCGGCGGCACCTCGCGGCGTTCTCCGTTCACCGATGCCGAAATCGACGAGTACGCGAGGACTTACAGTCGGCCCGAGAACCTGGCCGGTGGTTTCGAGCTGTATCGTGCCCTGGATCAAGATGTCCGCGATTCGGTGGCGGCGGCGCCGACGCATGTCCCGACATTGCTCATGACCGCGCAGGGACAGCTCGACCCGGTCCGGGCGAGCGCGGCGGCCCGGTTGACCAATATCGTGCACGCGGTGGACGTTCCGAACGCGGGCCATTGGCTCGTCGAAGAGAACCCGCAGTTCGTCACGGCGGAGCTGTTGAGATTCCTTCGCGGGTGAGCGCGACAGGGGCCTATCCCCAGGCGCGGCGTGTCGCGGGCATATCGGAATTCCCCGTCGCTTCCGGCACCACACCGAGTACCTGGTGAATCCCTAGTCCGCCGTCCTCGAAGCCCAGCGCTGAGGCGGCCATGTAGAGCCGCCAGACTCGTGCTCGCCCTTCGCCGACGAGTGAAACCGCTTGTTCCCCAGCATTTTCCAGATTCGCGATCCAGTGGCGAAGGGTGCGCGCGTAGTGCTCGCGCAGGGCTTCGACGTCGCGAACTTCGAATCCGGCGCGTTCCATGGCGAGGACGACTTCACCCACGTCGACGAGTTCGCCGTCCGGGAAGACATAGCGCCCGATGAAGGAGCGATTCTGCATGACGGAGCCGCCCGGCGAGGAGATCGCGTGGTTGAGCAGCCGTCCGCGCGGGCGCAACAGTGCGCGCAGGGTGTCGAAGTACTCGGCGGCGTTCTTGGAGCCGACGTGTTCGAACATGCCGATCGAGGAGATGGCGTCGAATTGTTCGCCGCGCAGGTCCCGATAGTCGGCGAGCCTGATCTCGACACTGTCCGACAGCCCCGCGTCGGCGACTCGCCGGCGGGCGAGCTCGACCTGGGCGCTGCTGATGGTGACGCCGACGACCTGTGCCCCATAGGTCGAGGCCGCGTGCATCGCCATGGAACCCCAGCCGCATCCCACGTCGAGCAGGCGCATACCCTCCTGCTCGGCCAAGCCGAGTTTGCGGCAGATCAGGTCGTGCTTGGCGCGCTGGGCGTCCTCCAGCGAACCGTCGTCGTCCGGCACGAACCGCGCGCAGGAGTAGGTCATGCTCGGGCCGAGCACCAGCCGGTAGAAATCGTTGCCGACGTCGTAGTGATGACTGATCACCGCCGCATCGCGACGTTTGGTGTGCAAGGGTCCGCGCCGTGGTCGCGCCTCCTCCGGTGGTATTTCCGGGCGGCGACCGAGCGCCCCGAGTCGCCGCGCCGCGCCGACGGCCCGCCAGGCCGCGCCGAGGCCGAGGCGGGCGTCGTTCGGCGCGGTCGACTGGAGTGCTCGGAGCATCGTGAAGATGTCGCCGTCGAGATCCACTGTGCCGGAGACGAATGCGCGCGCCACACCGAGTTCGCCGGGCGCCCAGACCAGGTGGCGCAGCGCATCCTCGGATCGCACGCGCATCGTGCCGGGGCTCGCGCCATCGGGTTGGATCGTGCTGCCATCCCAGAATTCGAACCCCACCGCGGGGTGGGGTCCCAAAGTGGCTCGCAGCAGAGGTTCGAGCGCGGCAGCGACCGTGGACTGGTTACCCATGCGACCACTATGGCCCGCGTCGCGCTGCTGCTAGGGCAACCACGCAGCATCCGACCTCGCGCCGGTGAGTTCGCCCCTTATGTCCGGGTCTTCGGTGTTGTCGGGGTTCGTGCCTCGCTGCGGTGCTGGTCCCACCATGCGGCACCGTCATGGGGGGAGGGGTTCGAGTCTTTCGGCGGCACCGGCGCGGTGGGGATGCCGAGGACCCGCAGCCGCCAGTCGTCCTCGGGGATCGCGGCCACGATGCGGACGGGAACGACTGCCGTGAGCAGCAGGTAGTTGCCCACACAGATCATCAGGCATATCGGGGGAACCGAGACCACGGTCGCGATCTCGAGGGTGCCCATCTCGATCGGATCGCGGGAGATGGCCAGCACGTTCCCGAAGATACTGGCCAGCACCGCGGCGACGAGCAGCAGTTCGTAGACCCGCACCATGGACGTGGCCTTCTCGTCGCGGATACCGACCAAGGTGATGAAGGTGCAGGCCACCAGCGCGACGGTGAGACCGACCACCACCGGCCACAACCAGGTCAGGCCCTCAGGAATCCCAGCCGCACGCGCGAGGGTGGAGGTGAAGGTGAAGGATGCGATCGCCGCGGCGACAACCAATAGGGACCCTAAGCCCACGAGCAGCTTCGGTACCGTGAACGGAACAGGGCGGGGGAAAGGGTCCGTGTGGTCCATCAGGCTCCATCCTACGGGCTACGGCCACCAAACATGCAGGCACTCAACAGGGTACGGCCACGCGCGCAGTAGACACCGCACAAACTTCGTCACGGACGCGGTGGCCCGCCGCTGCGTGCCGACCTCGAGGTATCTGTGCTCATGCTGATACCGATGCGGATGGCAGGGCGGCGACCGCGCGGTCGAAGTGGAGTTCGTGATCGAGAATGTCTGCCTTCCGCAGGATTCGCACGTCGTCGTGGTAGTTCATCGACGTCCGCCACGGCATCCGGTCGCCCTGCTTGGGCAGCTGGTCGACGACGCGCTGGATGTAACCCGCGGCGAAGTCGAGGAACGGCCGGGTGGGCATGGCCTCGTCCGTCACTTCGGCGTGTGCGATCTGGAAGCCGTTGTCGTCCATGTGGGCCAGGATGCGGCAGAAATGCTCACAGAGCAGCCCGATCTTCAACGTCCACGAGGAGTTGGTGTAGCCGATGGCGTAGGCCAGGTTGGGGACACCCGAAAGCATCAAGCCCTTGTAGGCCACCGTGTCGGGTAGTTCGATCGCCCGGCCGTCGACGGTGACGGGGACGTTGCCGAACGCTTGGACGTTGAGACCCGTTGCGGTGATGATGATGTCGGCTTCGAGTTCACGTCCGGATTGCAGCAGGATGCCGTTCTCGGTGAAGGTGTCGATGCGGTCGGTGACGACCGATGCGCTGCCGTTCCGGATGGCTGTGAACAGGTCACCGTCGGGGACGGTGCACAGGCGTTGTTCCCAGGGGTTGTAGGGCGGGTTGAAGTGTTGGTCGACCGGATAGCCCTCGGGCAACTGCTTGGCGTTGGTCCACCGGATGAACCGGCGCATCCGGTTCGGGTATTTCTCCGAGAGGCTCCAGATGAGCTTCTGCTGGGCGATGTTCTTGCGCCGGGTCATGGCGTATCCGCGTTCGTCGCCGAGGATCTTCTTCAGCGCGTTGGCGATCGGGTCCTTCCTCGGCACCGGCAGGATATAGGTGGGGGTGCGCTGCAGCATCGTCACGTGCGCCGCGGTATCCGCCATCGCCGGAATCAGTGTGACCGCGGTGGCGCCACTGCCGATCACCACGACGCGCTTTCCGGCGTAGTCGAGGTCTTCGGGCCAGTGCTGCGGGTGGACGATGGTGCCGTGGAAGCGGTCGCGGCCGGTGAACTCGGGGGTGAATCCCTCGTCGTAGTTGTAGTAGCCGGCGGCGGAGAAGATCCAGTCGGCGGTGAGCTCGGCGAGTTCGCCGGTGTCGGTGCGCTTGACCTGCAGCGTCCAGCGCGCATCCGCGGACGACCAGGAACCGCCGATGACCTTGTGGTGGTAGCGGATGGTGTCGTCGAGTCCGTTCTCGGTGGCGGTTTCGCGCAGGTAGGACAGGATCCGTTCCCCGTCGGCGATCGATTGCTCGTCGCGCCATGGCTTGAACTCGTAGCCGAAGGTGTGCAGGTCCGAGTCGGAGCGGATGCCGGGGTACCGGAACAGGTCCCAGGTGCCGCCGAGGTCGCCGCGAGCCTCGAGGATGGTGAATCGCTTGTGCGGCAGCAGCTTTCGCAGGTACCGCCCTGCTCCGATGCCGGAGATGCCTGCGCCGACGATCGCCACGTCGACATGATCGGTGGATGCGCCGGTCCTCGGCTGCTCCGAGGTCTGCGTGGTCATAGCGACTCCTTCGTTGGACTCCGCCGTCCACAGCAGTGCGGAGGCTGCATTCCAGGGTCGGACACCGCGGCAGGCTTGCGCTACGTCATAGCGACGCAGGATGCTGAGATTGTGGTTCATAATGACGCACGCGATGCGGGTTGGCCGGAGCCGAGGCCGGAACTCGTCGCTTTGATCCGGCGGGCTGCCGAGATCTCGCTGAATCCGCCGGCGGAATGGCTCAACGACCTGCACGAGGCGTCGCTGGCGGGGGAGCGCATGCAGCGCATCGCCGGGGATCCGGTGCTCGCCGACGCGGTCCGGCGCGCGAATCTGGCCAATATCGCGCACTGGGCCTGGTCCAATGTGCAGAATCCCGGCCGCAGGGTGCCGCCGAACCTCGGCCCCGAGGCGCTGGCCTCGGCCAGGGATTTGGTGCGGCGCGGCCTCGACGAGACCTCGCTCGAGGCCTACCGCACTACCTACAGCGTGGTGTGGAACCGGTGCATGGAGGTGTGCTTCTCGCTCACCGACGATCCCCGGCAGCTACGGGAGCTGCTCGAACTCGCGTCGCTGTCGATCTCGACATTCATCGAGGACACGATCGCGGCCGTCACCGAACGGATGAAGGCCGAACGCGCCGACCTGGTGCGTGGTACCCACGCCGAACGTCGCGCCACGGTGTCGCTGCTGCTCGAAGGAGCGCCCATCCGGCTCACCCAGGCGGAGAGCAGGCTGGGTTACCGGTTGACCGGGCCGCACACCGCTGCCGTCCTCTGGGCGAAGTCTCCTACGGCCGGCGATCAGCTCGAGGCGGCCGCGGAACTGCTCGTCCGGGTCAGCGGCGCCGGGCACCGGCTCACGGTCGTGGCCGGTGCCACGGCACTGTGGCTGTGGCTACCCACCGACACGGCCCCGGAGCTGGACCAGGTGGTCCGTGGGCTCGACGCCGCTCCGGACGCGCAGATCGCGATCGGGCGACCGGGTCTCGGCCTCGAGGGATTCCGCCGCAGCCATCTCGACGCGCTCGAGACACAGCGCATGCTGGCCCGCCTCACCTCGGTTCGCCGGGTCGCTCGCCATCAGGACGTGCAGCTGGTGGCCCTGCTGACCGCCGATCCCATCCGGGCTGACGAATTCGTCGCCGACACCCTCGGGGCACTGGTCGGCGCCGAGACGGAGGTGATCGAAACGCTCACGGCCTACCTCGAGGAGCAGTGCGGTACCGTCCGGACGGCCGAACGCCTCTACACCCACCGCAGCACCGTTGTGCGCCGCCTGGCTCGCGCCGATGAACTGCTGCCCCGGGCCCTGGCGAGCAACACGATCGCGGTCGGCGCAGCCCTCGATGTCCTGCGGTGGACACGCTGACCGGATCATCCCTTGATTCGCGGTTGCCGGACAACGCGGTGTGTAAAGTAGTGCGGGCGTACATGTTCGAGAAGGGGGAGTTCAGGCTCGGGGCTTGTCCGGGCTTCTCGGACGTGAGTGCGACACCGCTGAGGTAGGGGGACGAAAATGAAGCCGAAGCTCATCGCGGCTGCTGTGGCGCTGTCCGCGGGTGTCATCGCAGTGACCGGGTGCTCGAGTGACGCCGACGTGGTGTCCAAGAATCTGTCCAAGGAATCGGACCAGTTCAAGATCGACCGTCGGGTGGTGTTCTTCAACGGAATCACCGACAAGTACCTGCTGTCCATCGAGGGGAAGTGCTCGATCAAGGACGAGAACAACCAGCTCGAGGTGACGTGCAAGACCGGTGACGACGAGTACAAGAAGCACTTCCTCGGACTCTCGGACAACGTGAGCTACTTCGTGGAACAGCTCGAATCCGCCGAGGTGAGCCGTTATCACTACAAGGTGATCTTCAAGCCGGAGACCATCCTCCCTGACGTCGACCGTCCCTGAGAAGCCAGGTCGACGGAATCGCCTGCCTGTCAGCGGAACAGGCCGAGCGCGACACCACGGCGCGCGGGTCCGCTCTCGGCGTTTCGACGGTCAAGAGCCGAGCTGTTCGCGCACGAACGCCGCGGCCTGGTCGCGGTTGCCGTTGACGAAGTACGCGAAATGGCCGTAACTCAGGGCGTTTGCGAATCCGGCGGCCGGGTCGCCGCCCTGGCAGACGCGGTCGCCGGCATTGCAGTAGTCGCGCAGGCGGTCGGCGAATTCGGCCAGCGCGCCTGCGCGGAGTGGACCGGTGCCGGATAGGGCGGGGTCGAAGTTGCCGCGGTCGTAGGGTTCGGTGCCGTTGAACAGCGGGCTGCCGAACAGGGCGACGGCGTCGATCCGCGCGGCCGCCTGGTCCGTCAACGCGGTTCGCTTGTCGAGGGTGTTGCCGATGACACGGGCGCCCTGCGAGTAGCCGAGCAGGACGAGCTGCTGGTCCGGGCAGGTGGCGGCGGTGTCGTTCAGCAGCGCGGTCAGGTTCTCGACGCCGCGGACGGCGCTGTCCGGGGCCATCGAGGCCGGATATTCGAGTTCGGTCACCGTCGTGCGGCGGCCGGATTCGTCGCCGATCCGCTTGCCCAGCGGAGTGAGGAGCAGGCTGCCCGACTGTGGTTCGAGGGTGCCCCGGACGGTGACGACCCGGACCTCCGCGCAGGCGGTAGGGGTGGTGGATGGCTCGGCGGCCGCAGCCGGGAAGGTGGTCAGCGCCAGTGCTGCCGCCGCTGTTGCGGTAGAAGACAGCAGGATTCGAGATCGTCCACGCATCCGTCCACTGTATGGGCCGAATGGGCGACAGACCAGGTTTCCGTAGGTTCCCACGGATCGACCACGGAGCGACAGACAGTAAAACTTGGGTATTTCACATTGTTGTCGCTCGACTAGTGTCGGCGAACACATTCATAGGAGGTAGTCATGAATCCACTACTCACCAAAATCCTTGCCGCCATTGCTGTTTCGAGCGCACTAATCGGGGCGACCCTGGGTCCGGCGCAAGCCGCTCCGGCCGCGCCTGTCCTCGTCGCTCCGATTGCGGGTTCCGGATCCGCGTCGGGTTCCGGCGAGTCCGGTTCCTCGCTGGCACCGCTGATCACCTTTCCGCTCGGCGCGCTCTACATCCTGCTCTGCGATGCCGAACCGAACGGGCCGATCTGTGCCCTGATCTATGAGATCGGCAGCGGCAGCGCCGAATCCGATCCGGCCTGACCGCGAAAAAACCCACCCCACCTGATTTGGAGGCACACCCTCATGAGCCGAATGCTCACCACATCCCTTGCCGCGGTCGTACTCTCCGTCGGTCTCGGCGGCCTGGGCTCAATCCCAGCGCAGGCCGCCCCGGCCACCGTCGCGCCCGTGGCCGACACACAGACCGGATCTGCGACAGGATCCGCCCAGATGCTGCTGGCCTGGCCGCTCGGCTTCGTGCTCTTCGGCGCCTGCTTCGCCGACGGCGACAGCCAGACACACAATCCGCTGTGCCAAGCGCTCCTCGACCTGACCGCCGGCAGCACCGGCCGCTGAGCTGCTGAACCCTCGCCGTAACC